>DJPE01000061.1:0-11182 GCA_002439705.1 Christensenella sp. UBA6420 | reverse complement strand
CCGAGTTTGACGGAGAATTGTTGCTAAGCGAAGACGGTAATCTTATTTTGAGAATAACGGACAATGCGTCCGCCGTATACGCTTCGGTTGTTCGTTCGGACAGAAGTCTCGGAAGTATCGAGATAGGCTCGAATTTCGTTAAGGACGGCAAGACCTATTTTATTACCGAAATAGAAGGATACGCTTTCTTCGGACGTTATCTTACCGAGCTTACTTTGGGGAGCAGGTTAAGTAAATTAGCCGATTATTCGCTTAAATACGCCGAAAATCTCGACAAACTTTACGTTATGCTCGAAGGCGGCATACCTTTGATTTCCGATAACACTTTCGGAGATAAGTTTGACAACGGAATGTTTGTTTACGTCCCGAAAGAAAGAGCTTCGATTATAAAAACCGAATGGAAATTGTCGTCTTATAAGTATATAATCGATATCGCTACCGGCTTGCCCGAAGCTACTTTCGGATATGCCGACGGGGAAGAACCGCAGGACGGAACGGGTCCCGTAGACAGCGTAAGCGGCGAAATTACCGCGGAATGGGTGGCTGCGAATATTCCCGTAAGGAAAGGATATTCTTTCGAAGGGTGGCTGGACGACGAAGGCAATCTTATCGACTTCACTAATCCGTATAAGATACCGTATAACGTAGAACTCAAATGTAAATGGAAACCCGCAGAGTTCAGAATAATATTCAATATAGAAAAGAAAGTTGATTTTGCGGGAGAAAAAGAAATAACGATAAACTACGGCGACAGCTATAACTTTACCGTTCCCGTATACTCCGACGGCAGTAAAACGTTCTTGTATTGGAAGACGGGCGACGGCGTCGTTATCGCAACGAGCGGACTGTGGGAACCGTCTTTCTCCGACACCGTAATAAATCTTTACGCAGAATGGGAAATCCGCAAATTTACGTTGATTTACGACGTAGCGGTAGGTGAAGAAACTTCCTATCAGGTAAGCTACGACGATAACTATACCTTGGGAATTCCTGTACGAACGGGGTATGTGTTCAAGGGTTGGGCGTTAGACCCCGACGGAACGGTAATGCTTACGAATGCGGAAGGGAAGAGCCTGCTAAGGTGGGAATATACCGATAGCGACGAAGTCAATATTTATTCCGTATGGGAAGCTACTTACGTTACCGTTAATCTTTATTTTGACGAGAACACTTTATTTAAGACCGTTACGGTAAAGTTCGGCGAGTCGTTCTCGTTCCCGTACGATGGTATAAGCGATGAAAGTTGGGCGCAGAAAAAGAGTATATTCTGCGGTTGGTACGCTGACACGGTGGAAGGAACAAAACGTTACACCGACGAAAACGGCGACGGACTGTTTGCGTGGGAAGACGGACAAGAAACCGATTTGTTCGCGCAGTGGCCGGTAGAGATTTATTCCGAAGAAGACTTGCACGGTCTCGCCGATTTTTCCGCGTCGGTAATTTTACAAAACGACATCGTCGTAACTAAGCCTATCGGTAGCGGAGAAAAGCCTTTCGAAGGAATTTTTATCGGCAACGGGCATAAGGTTACTTTCGACTATACCGTATCCGCAGATACGGAATCGGACGGTTTTATAGGATTGTTCGCCCGTAACGCAGGCACGATTAAAGACTTGATTGCGGAAATAAAAATTACCGTCGAAGCCACCGATAGCGTTGCTTCCGATATCCTTTATATAGGCGCGATAGCGGGACTAAACGAAGGCAAAATAATAAATTCTACCGTGTACGGCGTTGATTTGACAGCCGAGATAGACGTAAACGTAACTAATACTGTAACTAAGGCGTATATAGGCGGTTATGCAGGAAAGAACGCAGGTGGAGAAATAAAAAACGTAAGCGTAAACCTAGTGTCTTTTTCCGTTAAAGTAAGCGGCGAAAAGTACAACCCGACTACGCACGCGGGAAAGTACGTTTGCGGAACGGTAGTAGGTTCTTTCGACGGCGGACGGATAGGAACGGCTGCCGACGACCCCGATAAGACGAACGTCAACGAGTCGTTCAATTATTACTATACCGAAGACGGCGACGCGTTCAAGGATACCCCTTGCGGAGAGAACACAACTGGAACAATTATAAATATAGGAGTATCCGCTTCTAAAAAGAGTCTATAATTATAAAGTAAAAGGGGCGAAAACAGTTTACACGGGAACGAAACTATGTTATTATAGTTAAGTCAAAAATACCTTAGACAAGGATGCTGCCGCAACCTTATAAAAACGACGACGCAGACTTTGTTTAAGGCGAACTAATATTCATTAACGGAGGTAAAAACAATGAATGAAATGACCAAAGCCGAACTCATGGCTAAATTTGCTCGCACCGAAGGCGACACCGGTTCGCCCGAAGTTCAGATCGCTTTACTTACTCAAAGAATCGCATCTCTTAACGCGCATCTCGAAGCTCATCCGAAGGATCACCACTCCCGCAGAGGTTTGCTTAAAATGATAGGTAAAAGACGTAACCTTCTTGGATATCTGAAGAAAAAAGATATCGAACGTTACAGAGCAATTATTGCCGAATTGAATTTGAGAAAGTAATTGAGGAAAAAATGAGGTTGCTTCCCGTTGAAGTAACCTCATTTTTACTATTTGCTTTCGGCAAGATGAATTATTAAAGGTTATCATAACAAATTTATATATAAAAACAGTTCGTCGGGTGACGGACAAACAAGGAGGCTAAATGAAAGAAAGCAGAATTTTTACCACTACTATCGGTGGTAGAGAAGTCAGCGTTGAAATCGGCGGTTACTGCTCTCACAGCAACGGCGAATGCTTGATTCGTTGCGGAGATACCGTTGTTTTGACCAACGTTACTATGGCAAAAGCTCCGAGAGAAGGTATTGACTTTTTCCCCTTAGGAGTTGATTTTGAAGAAAAAATGTACGCTGTGGGCAAAATCCCCGGCGGTTTTAAGAAGAGAGAAGGACGTCCGTCCGATAAGGCTATACTTACGAGTCGTCTTATCGACAGACCTATTCGTCCGCTTTTCCCGAAAGGATTATTTAACGACGTAGCGGTCGTAGCCACTGCGCTCAGCGTAGACACCAACATCCCGCCCGAAGTATTCGGTATGCTCGGCAGCAGCATCGCTCTTACCGTATCCGATATTCCGTGGAACGGACCTACGGGTTCCGTAATGGTAGGTTTGGTCGACGGTGAATACGTAATCAACCCTGACGCGGAACAACGCGAAAAGAGCAGACTTAACCTTGCTCTCAGCGGAACCAAAGATGCGGTTATGATGGTTGAAGCGGGTGCAAACGAACTCACCGAAGAAGAAATGCTCGGAGCAATTCTTTTCGGACACGAAGAAATCAAGAAAATCGTCGCTTGGATAGAAGAAATCCAAAAGGAAGTAGGCAAGCCCAAACAAAATATCGAACTTCGCCACGCTCCCGAAGAACTCGAAAAGGCAGTAAGAGAATATTCCGCGGATAAAATCGCATATATCTACGACACCTTCGACAGACAGGAAAGAGAAGCGAGAGAAGACGCCGTAAACGACGAACTTATGGCTCACTTCGCGGAAATCTATCCCGACGAAAAAGGTTACGTTGCGGACGTTTTGTATGCGATGAAGAAAGAATTCGTTCGTAAACGTATCAGCGAACAGGGAATAAGACCCGACGGACGTACTCTTAAAGATATCAGACCTATTTGGTGTGAAGTAGGCATTTTGCCCAGAGTTCACGGTTCGGGCGTATTTACCCGCGGACAGACTCAGGTCTTGACCACGCTTACTCTCGGCAGCATCACCGAAGTGCAAAAACTCGAAGGACTCGACGACGATACCTTCAAGAGATATATGCACCACTACAATATGCCCCCGTATTCCACGGGCGAAGCTAAACCCCTTAAGAGTCCCGGCCGTCGTGAAATCGGTCACGGAGCTTTGGCTGAAAGAGCTTTGGAACCCGTGCTTCCCAGCAACGAATGCTTCCCGTACGCTATAAGAACGGTAAGCGAAGTAATAAGCAGTAACGGTTCCACTTCGCAGGCAAGCGTATGCGGTTCTACTTTGGCTCTTATGGACGCAGGCGTACCCATTAAGGCTCCCGTAGCAGGTATAGCGATGGGACTTATAAAGGACGAAGCTAATCACAAGATTTCCGTTATGAGCGATATTCAGGGACTCGAAGACTTCTACGGAGATATGGACTTCAAGGTAGCGGGTACTGCGGAAGGTATCACGGCTATACAGATGGATATTAAGATTAAGGGTATCGACGAACAGATTTTGCGTACCGCGCTTGCTCACGCTCGCGAAGGCAGAATGTTTATTCTCGGCAAAATGCTCGAAGTAATCCCCGAAACGAGAAACCATCTTTCCAAGTTCGCTCCCAAGATTATCAGCTTCAACATCGACCCCGATAAAATCAGAGAAGTAATCGGAAGCGGCGGCAAAGTAATCAATAAGATTATCGAAGATACCGGCGTTAAGATTGATATCGACGACGACGGAAAAGTATTCATAGCTTCGACCGACGACGATATGGCGGCCAAGGCGAAGAAGACCATTATGGCTATCGCGAAAGACCCCGAAGTAGGCGACGAATTCGTAGGACCCGTGGTGAGAATAATGAACTTCGGCGCGTGGGTAGAACTCGCTCCCGGGAAGAACGGTATGATTCACATCTCCAAGCTCGCGAAAGAAAGAGTTGAAAAGGTTGAAGACGTAGTCAACATCGGCGACACCGTAAAGGTAAAAGTAATCAAACTCGGCGAAAAGGGTATCGATCTTAAACTCGTAGAAAAGTACTAAGCCTTAAAAATTAAAATAAAAGCTCTCCGTTGCGAGAGCTTTTTTGTATAGGAAAAATATAGGGCAAATAAAAAAAGCGGCGAATTTCGCCGCTTAGTTTTTTTATTTTATTAAGGTTTATTCGTAATCGTCATCGTCGTCGGAGTAGCTTACGTTGGACGCGTTGGCTTGCCTTATTCCGTTCGCTATAATATTGGTCCACATTACCTGCTTGCGTTCCATACGGTTCATAAGTGAGTAATCTCTGTTTCGCATGTCGGTAATGATGCAATTTGCTTCATATTCGAGATCGGCAAGTTTTGCGAAATTTTCTTTACGTTTTTTCTTAATTTTCGCAATTTCGCAGAAGATAATAAGGAAGATTACGAAGAGCAACAAACTTACTACGCCGACGAAAATTTCGGAAGTAAGATACTTTTTGATGCCTATCGTTTCGGCGAGAGCTTCTACGGAGAAAAGTTTAGCCGTGTTTGCCAAAGTGATGTATTTTTTGCCTTCGGCGTCGGTTTTTACGTTAGAATCGGAAGTAACTTCGATTTCTTTCGTCGTTACGTTTTCGCCCGTCCCTTCTTCGACGGTAATTTTAGTGCCTTGCGGAACGTAACTTTTTTGAGTTTCTTCATCGGTGACGATTACCGATTCGTCGACTATGTACACTACCGTGTCTTTGAGCATCGGGTCGAGATATTTAGCGACGTAATTTTTATTTATATCGTTAAGAATGTCCTTAATGCCGTTTGATTTGGTAGTAGCATCAGTATTTTCGTCGTTGGTCTTCTCATTTTCGGAAGGGGTTTGGTCAACGGCGTTTGCCGCGGCTTCTGCAGTCGGTTCGCCTGCGGGAGCAACGTCGGTCTTTTTAGACGAAGCGACTATTCCGCTGATACCGAAATACAATTCGAATACGGCGACCGCAAAGAAAGCTATCATAAGTAAGAAACTGAAAATTCCGAGAATAGGTAATTGTCTGAATTTCTTTTTATAAAGTTTGAAATATTTTCTTTCGCAATTTGCCAAATCGGGATTTCTTCCGTAGGGAAGTTTCCTTTTCATTACTACGTTCGGAGCGTTTTTGCCTTCCTTGACGTCTGCGGGCGTATCTTTGGTACGAACCCATCCGAATGCACGGTAGGCGTTTACGTCTTTTTCGCTGACGTTTATTGCATCGTAATTTTTTGTTGCAACGTTTGCCATTATTGTCCCTCCGTTATTATTACATATAATATATTTTATCATATTATACATACGTAGTCAATAAGGAATAAGTTTGGATAAGGGATATTTCGATAGAAAATGTCGTAAGAACTCCGGATCGTTGCAAAACGAGCAGAAAACAGAGCAATAAAAAAGGGCTGTTGGAAGCCCTTAATTTATTTTTTTGTCATTTTTTGTAGTATAGCTTTACATTTAGACTTTTGCATAGCGATTGTCGAGCCTATTGCTCCTACCATTACGCCGAGTAAAAAAGTATTTTTCATAACTTATCCTCCGCGTATAGTATCTGTATAGTTTGACAAACTAACACAAAAATCGGTTGGTAAAGTATGTTAATTACTTAACGGGTTTTAATTTATCTTTGTCGAAACCGAGTTCGTCGAGATTCAGTTTTTCAAAGATAATATTATTTGCGCCCACTTTGTATGCTTTTTCGACCAATTCGGGTTTGCGGACGGTCCAGGTAAGCAAATGAGTGTTTTTCTTTTTTACGAAGTTACGAACGCAAGCGTCGATAGTCTTTATATTATACGCAAGAAAATCGGGTTGACCTTTGTTCCAAACCGCATGAGTAAGAGGGAATACCATAGTATCGGACAGCATTCCGCGGGTGAATTCGGGAGCGTGTTCTTTGAACCAATAAGAAGTGTAAGGGTTAAATGCTTGCACGGCTATGTAACTTTCTTTACCCTTTATAAGTTCGTATACGGCTCTTTCGAGAGCATAATTGAAACCGTTGAATTTCAGTTCCAGAAGAATACCGTTCTTTTCGCCGTCGATAATATCGAGAAGTTCGCTGAACAAGGGGATATGTTCGCCGTTAGGCAAAAGATAACCGTCGCCTTTAATGTCGTCGAGAGTAAGGTCTTTTATAGCGACGTTTTTTCCGCATACTCTGGAAAGAGTATTGTCGTGGAAAATAACTACTTCTCCGCTCTTCAAAAGGTGAACGTCGGTTTCTATATTGTATCCTTTCTCGATGGCGAGTCTGAATGCACTCATAGAGTTTTCGGTGGCGACTTTAATATCGGTATGAAAACCTCTGTGCGCGATAGGTCTGTCAAATAACCACATTTTGTTAACCTCCAAATTTTAATATCCTAAGTTTTTATTGATTACTGCTATATATACGTTTTTGCCTGTGGTGGGGTGGTGCAAGATGACCGTAGCTTTGCAAATAGTGTCCGGACTGTTGCAACGGCTACATTTTCCCGTTATGGCGCAAGGAGTTTTCTTATTCAGACGTACGCAGTTTTTCGGGGACGCAACGTTTCTCGTTCTGTCGATACCCGCCGCAATATCGGGTACAATCTTATTTATTCCCGCGACGATAAGTATATTCTGCGGACCGTAAATCGTCGCCGCGACTCTGTTTCCTCTGCCGTCGATATTTATTATATCGCCGGTTTCCGCAAGGGCGTTCGCGCTGCATACGTACCAGTCGGCTTTGTTCATTCTGTCCATAAGTTCAGTCGGGTTTTCTTCGGGAAGAAGAGTTTTGTGAAGCAAGGTTCTATCCCGTAATTTTTTGAGAAGTCCGATTTCGAGTACGGTTTCGCTTCCGCCGAAACCAACGGTACAGTTTTTTGGAACGAGACCGTCGATAAACGTTAATGCGTCGTCGACAGATCCGAAATAATCGAAAGAAAAACCTCTTTCGGAAAAATTCTTTTTTACCGAACTTATATCCATTTTTACTCCTACCATAATATTATACATTAAAATTCTTCGAAGCGGAAGACCTTAATTGAAATTTATTTGATTATTTTGCGTTTTTTATATATAATATATGCTATCGAATAAAATTTTCGGATTATACGGAGTTATATGGACGACAGACAGAAACACATTCGCAATTTTTGCATCGTAGCGCATATCGACCACGGTAAAAGTACGCTTGCCGACAGGATTATGGAAAAGACGGGTCAGGTGAGCGAAAGAGATATGAAAGAACAACTTCTCGACTCAATGGACATAGAAAGAGAACGCGGAATTACGATAAAACTTACGCCCGTAAGAATGTTTTACAAATACAAAGGCGAAGAGTATACGTTTAACCTTATCGATACCCCCGGACACGTTGACTTTACTTACGAAGTAAGCAGAAGCCTTGCCGCATGCGAAGGAGCTATTCTCGTAGTGGACGCTTCGCAAGGCATAGAAGCTCAGACGTTGACGAACGTGTATCTTGCGCTTGATAACGACCTTGAAATAATGCCCGTAATAAACAAAATCGACTTGCCGTCGGCTCGTCCGGACGAAGTCAAAAAAGAAATCGAAGACGTAATAGGTCTCGATGCTTCCGACGCACCCCTTATAAGTGCTAAAGAAGGACTTAATATAGAGCAGGTGCTCGACGATATAGTAGAAAAATTGCCCGCTCCTTCGGGCGACGAAAACGCTCCGTTGAAAGCTCTTATTTTCGACAGCATGTACGATAACTATAAAGGCGCAATTTGCAACATAAGAGTGGTTGACGGTGAACTGAAAGCGGGTGATAAAATCCGTTTTATGAGCAATAAAAAGGAATTTGAAGTGACCGAAGTAGGCGTTTTTGCTCCGAATATGTACCCGGTAAAAAGTCTTAAAGCCGGCGACGTAGGTTATCTTGCCGCGAGCATAAAGAACGTAAAGGATACTTCTGTGGGCGATACAGTCACGCACGTCGACAGACCCGCGCAAGAACCGTTGAAAGGGTACAAAAAAATAAATCCGATGGTTTTTGCGGGCGTTTATCCTGCGGACGGAAGTAAATATAACGATTTAAGAGACGCTCTCGAAAAACTTAACCTTAACGATGCGTCTTTGGAATTCGAACCCGAAACTTCCACGGCGTTGGGCTTTGGTTTCCGTTGCGGATTTTTAGGGCTTCTGCACATGGAAATAATCGAAGAACGCCTTGAAAGAGAATTTGACCTTGACTTGATAACGACGGCTCCGAGCGTGTCTTATATCGTCACGAAAACCGACGGAGAAGTCCTTAAAGTAAGCAACCCGTCGCAACTTCCGAGCGTAACCGAAATAGAAAAAATAGAAGAACCTATCGTAAAGGCTCATATATTCACGCCGCCCGAATACGTAGGTTCTATAATGGACTTATGTCAGGAAAAGAGAGGAGTTTTTGTCGATTTGACTTATCTCGATACGAGCCGCGTGCGTATAGAATACAGAATGCCGCTCAGCGAAATAGTATACGACTTTTTCGACAGTCTGAAATCGAGAACGAGAGGGTACGCAAGTCTCGATTACGAATTCGACGGATACCACGAAGACGACCTTATAAAACTCGATATGTTGCTTAACGGAGATGTTTGCGACGCGTTAAGTATAATCGTGCATAGGGATAAAGCGTACGCAAGGGGAAGAATAATCGCGGAAAAACTAAAAGACGTAATTCCGAGACAGCTTTTCGAAATCCCCATACAGGCGGCGATAGGCAATAAGGTAATAGCGAGAGAAACGGTAAAAGCGTTAAGAAAAGACGTGCTTGCAAAGTGTTACGGCGGCGATATTACTCGTAAGAAAAAACTTCTCGAAAAGCAGAAAGAAGGTAAAAAGCGTATGCGGCAGATAGGTTCTGTACAGATACCGAGCGAAGCCTTCATGTCAATTCTTAAAATAGATAACGACTAATGGATAGCGTCGGCTTATATATCCATATTCCTTTTTGTGAAAAGAAGTGCCTTTACTGCGATTTTTATTCGGGTAAATACAGCGACGAAGTAAAAGAAAAATACGTTAACGAGCTTATTTCGGAGATAAAATCGGTAGGAGAAAGAGCAAAAAATAAGAAATTAAAAACGGCATATATAGGCGGCGGAACTCCGAGTAGTTTGCCGCCTGAACTTATAGAAAAGATAGCGTCCGCCGTATACGAAAGTTTCGATAACGATATACGGGAATTTACTATCGAAGTTAATCCGAATTCAAACGCCGATTTCGGCAAATATAAAGAAATAGGTATAAACAGAGTGAGCGTTGGAGTGCAGACTCTCGACGACGCATTATTAAAAAAAATAGGCAGATTGCACGATTCTGCCGAAGCGTTGCGTTGCCTTGACGAAGCGGGAAAATACTTCGATAACGTAAGTACTGATTTAATAATAGGTTTGTCGGAAAATCAGGACGTAAAGAGAGATTTATCGTTAATTTTAGACAGGGTAAAGCACCTTTCCGCATATATGCTTAAAGTTGAAGAAGGTACGCCTTTACAGAAGCTAATATTAGATAAAACTGTATCCGTGGCTACTGAAAACACTGTTATAAAGCAATATGAGGAAGTGGTACAAACGTGTGAAGACAAAGGACTTATGCGGTATGAAGTGAGCAATTTCGCTCGTTCGGGATACGAATCGAAACACAATTCTTCCTATTGGAATATGACCGATTATTACGGGGTGGGAGTGGCTGCTCATTCTTATGTCGACGGGTCGAGATATTATAATTCGGCGAATATAGACGCGTATATAAACGGTCTTCACAGCGGGAACAGTTCGCAAATAACGGAAAGAGAATATTCTGTAACGGACGATAAGGAAGAGTATGTTATGCTTGCGTTGAGAACGTGCAAAGGACTTAGTCTTAAAAATTACCGCAATAGATACAACGAAGACTTTATCGTAGCGTATGCTACAAATTTAAATAGAATTAAGAATTATATATATATAGGAAACGGATATGTGCGTATTAAAGAAAAATTTATTCTTGTTCAGAATTCTATAATTTCCGAACTCATTTAACAATATAAAGGACGAAAAAAAGAGTCGCAAAGAATGCGACTCTTTTTTCGTATATACGATTAGTGTTTGTTCGTTGCGGTAAATTTTCCGTCTTCGTAGTCCACCGAGATAGTATCGTTGGCTTGCACATTGCCCTGAATGATGGTCTTAGCAAGCAGGGTGTCAATATGCGACTGGATATACCGTTTCAACGGACGCGCGCCGTACTGCGGGTCGTAACTGTTTTCCGCGATGGCGTCTTTCGCTCTGTCTGTGATGTGCAGGTTAAGCTGGCGTTCTCCGAGTCTCTTTCTCAAATCGCTTATCAGCAAGTCGATTATCTTCACGATATCCTTTTTCGTCAAAGGTTTGAAGAATACAATTTCGTCGAGACGGTTCAGGAATTCGGGGCGGAAACTCTGTTTAAGCAAGTTTTGAGTTTCTTCGCGGGCCTTTTCGCTTATTTCGCCGTTTTCGTCGATACC
>DJPE01000016.1 GCA_002439705.1 Christensenella sp. UBA6420 | reverse complement strand
GACGCGTACAACGACGCCAACGATATTATCGCTTCGAGATACGAAATAAAGTACACGGGCGATGACCTTAGCGCGGTCGATACAGCAATAAAGGAAGGGAATCTCGACGAAGCGCAGAACATTCTCGATAACTGCGTCCGCAGAACGGCAAAATGGCATTATTTGCAGTCCGCCGTATTCTTCCGTAAAAATTGGGTGGGCGACGCTTATAAACAGCTCGAATTAGCCTGCCAGATGGACCCCGATAACGAACAGTACAAAGAAGCGAAAAAGGCGATGGCTACGCACATAAAGGCGAATTCCACAACGCAGGACAATTCTTTCTACAACGACGACAACAAAGAAGAAAGAACTTACGCCGATATGAACGCCGCCGGCAATTCGAGAGGGTGCGACGTGTGCGACGCTTGCAGCGCGCTTTTGTGCGCCGACTGCTGTTGCGAATGTATGGGCGGAGATTTGATTTCCTGTTGTTAATAATTAAGGTATGAGAAACGCTCGCGATATAGGCAGAAGAATAGCCTTTGCAGGCATAGGCGCGGCAATATCGCTTATTTTCGTCGCGTTAGCGTATTTCGTATCCAATATGAGCCTTTCTTTTTACGTTCTGAGTTCGATAGGGGTAATGTTACCCCTTACGCAGAACTATTACCGAGAAAGTATCCTTGCGTCGGTGGCGGTATCCGTCATCGGCTTTTTTATTGCCAACCTTAAAATAATTCCTTTCGCCGCGGCGAGCGGTTTTTACGTCGTTTTCACCGTGTTCTGGCATAACAAAAATTTCAACAGATGGTTAGGGTATGCGATAAAATTCCTTTATTCGGGACTCGTGTTTTTTATTTTATATAAACTTACTTCGCTCGTTGCGATAGATTTATCTAACCTTCCGAAAATCGCATCGTTGCCTTACGCCGCGTCTTACGCAATATTTAACGTACTTTTCTCTCTCGCTTTTATAGTCTACGATATTTTAGTCGAGCAAGGATATATCTATCTTACTAAATTCGTGGTAAAAAAAATAAAGAGATAAGCAAAAATCACCTTAATAAACCCTTTCTTCGCTTGCGACTACCGCTTGATAAAGTAAGTTCTCGATGTGTTTGTTTTTTAAGTAATAATATGTCTTTTTACCGTCTTTATAGCAGTTTATTGCGCCGCCGTCTTTGAGCGTCCTGAGTTGATGGCTTACCGCGCTTTGATTCAGTCCCGTGACGAAACTTATATCGTTGACGCACATATCGTCCATGGACAGAAGACAGATTATTTTTAGTCGCGTTTTGTCGGAAAACGCCGAGAAAAAATCGGCTAGATTGTCGGTTTCTTTTTCGACGGCGATGTAGTTTTCAAGTATTTTTTCTATTTTCATCGATAAGCTCCTTCATGACGACGCCATAATTTAGGTATTTTCGTCGGAATTTATGTTTTTGCAAATATCCGCATAACGTTCGCTCCTGAAATTATGGTAAATTATGCACGAATGCGAAAAGAGTCGCATATTGTAGATTAAAGTTAGATTATGGGGGAACGAATGGATATAACTCTTCCGATGTTGTTATTTTTGCTGTTAAACAACGGGAACAACGACTCCGATTACGACGGAAACGGCTGTTGCGACAGAACCACGCTCGCTATGTGCCTGTGTCTTCTTTGTCTGTCGTGACCTGAAATTTCGAGCAACCGACGGTTGAAATAATACAGATGTTATGTTAAAATAATACCATCAAATTTTGAGGTGGCTCGGTGGTACATATAGGCAACGATTGGGACGAAGTGTTGAAAGACGAATTTAATTCCGAATATTATCAGGTATTAAGGGGTTTTTTGAAATACGAATATTCGGCGGAAACCATTTATCCGTCCATGTACGACATCTTCAACGCGTTCAAGGCTACGCCGTATAACGACGTCAAGGTAGTGATACTCGGTCAGGACCCGTATCATCAACCGTCGCAAGCGCACGGAATGTGCTTTTCGGTAAAACCCGGCGTTCGTCTGCCGCCGTCCTTAAAAAATATCTATCGTGAAATAACTAACGAATTGGGTATCCAAATGGGCGAAAGCGGATACCTTATGCCGTGGGCGAAGCAAGGCGTACTTCTTATGAACACGATTTTGACCGTACGGCGCGGAAAGCCTATGTCGCACGAAGGGTACGGGTGGGAAAGGTTCACCGACGCCGTTCTGAAAAAACTTAACGAGCGTAAAAAGCCCATTATATTCCTTTTGTGGGGAGCTCCCGCAAGGAAGAAAGCGAAACTAATTACCAATAAAAACCATATTATTCTCGAAGCGGCGCACCCGTCGCCGCTCAGTGCGTACTACGGATTTTTCGGCTGCGGGCATTTTGCAAAGGTGAACGAAATTCTGGAAAGTATGGGCGAAAAACCCATTGATTGGCAGATTAAATAGAAAAGTTAAAAGGCGGTTTATCGACCGTCTTTTTTGTATTTATACAAAGCGCGAAAAGACGACCGTTTTTCGCTTTAATTTACCACTTGTCAAAATAAGTATATAGCTGTATAATAAATATATATTATAAAAAGGCATGCCCTTCGGAAGGAAAATGAAGAAAAAAGTTTTATTTGTAATCCTTGTGCTTTTGATAGCCGTGTCCGCCGTCGCTTGTTCGGCGGAAATCGAGTATAAAAAACCTTACGTTACGGAAATCGCCGTTACGGACTTTTTCCACGCCGACGAGTATATAGCGGGCGACTCGCTTAATCTCGAAGGGGCTAAGCTTTTTATCAGATATTCCGATTTGACTACCGAAGAAATCGACCTTACCGCGGATATGTGTTCCGACTACGATATGAACGTACCCGAAATAGGAAAGGTCGTCACGGTAACTTACGGCGGCAAGACCACCACGTTTAAGGTCAACGTTTACGACCTTACTTTCAGCTCGGTAGAACTTGCTTCCGTGCCTACGCGCACGCAGTACGTCGTCGGCGAAAACGTATCGGCAGACGGAGCTACGATAAACGTTCGTTACGAAGGGGGCAAGACCGTCACCGTCAAAGTCACCGAAAAAATGCTCGAAGCGTACGATAATCAGCGTATCGGCGAACAGAGAATTTACATTTCGTATTACGGTTTCAAACTTTTCTTCACCGTGTATTTCGACGCGAAGACGGTTATTAAACTCGACGTTTTGCATTTGCCTAATCAGAACGCCGTTTTCGTAGGCTACGGCGACAGGCTCGACCTTACGGGGCTCCGTCTTCGTCTTACTTACGACAACGGACTTATGCCGTCTAAGGAAATAGAAGAAGAAAAGAATAACGTAAAGGTTTATATCGACGACTCCGAAGTCCGCACCGTTATGGCAAGGATAGCTTATATCCCTGTCGATTATCCCGAAACGCTCACTTATTCTTACAGCGGAGCGGCTCTCGTAGCAACGGGCGATTACGTTTATCCCGATATGGAAATAGCGAGTAATCAGCTCCTCGAAAACGTTCGTAGCAAGACTTACGGCAAAGTCACCGCGATTAAGGACAAAACGATAGAAGTAAGCACCGTGGTCGAATACGAAGTCACTTCACCCGAAGTTGAAGTCGGACAGATTATGAAAGAAAACGAAGTCATCGGCAGAGCGGGCGCGCATAACGTGTTTAACGACGGCGGCAGCGGAATAATCCTTTCCGTCGGCGACGGCAAGGTAAAAATGCAGACTGCTCCCGTGGCTGCGTTTAACATTAACGTAAAAGACAGAAGCTATAAGAGTATGGAAATAGACCGCTTCCCCGTGACGGCTAAGTATGGTAGCGACGTAAATTCCATTATACAAGGCGATAAGCTCGACCTTTCCACGGGAAGAGTGAGAGTATATTACGACAACGGCGAAACCGAAGTCTATCCGATGGACGACGCACTTATTAAAGTAATCAACTCCGACGACGACCTGCTGCGTTCGGAAATAGAAGATTTGGAATTTACCACCGTCGACAACGTGACGGGAATAACAGCCGGCAGATACGAACTTAAATACGGTCTTACGCATCCTTACGGCGACGCGGTGTCGGTAGTGGCTACCGTAGTCGACGAAACGGGCAAGAGCGTTTACGTTCAGCAGAACAGATACGTTTCGCTCGAAGAGGGACTTAACTACACCGTATCCCTTACCGCAACGTACAACGACGGCGGAATAATAAAAGTAAGCGAATGCGTCTATTATCTTGCGACGATAGGAGCGGGCGTAAGGCGTAATCAGCTCGATATAACCGCCGCGGGAAAACATAAACTTCTCATAATATACGGCGGCGTGAAAGAAAACAACGTCAATATGATAGTCACCGTAATTCAGCGTTATCCCGTTCAGCTTAACATACTTACGGAAACCGACAATATTAACGGTAAGTCGTTCAGAAAAGGCGACGTTATTCCCATATCGACTTTACAATACACCATAACGTACAACAACGGCGACGTGAGCGAACCTACGGGCGTAACTATGGATATGCTCGGCGAAAACTGCACTTTGTCTTGCGATACCGTCACCGACAGAAAAGAAATTTATTTCCGTATCCCCGGTACGGAAGTTACGAGCGCAACGATGATTTGCAAAGTCGTTCCCATGCCTATTACTTCGATAGCTTTCGATACCTTGCCCGTGGATACATTCCTTAGGGAACAGGCTTCCGACACGGTTAACGTTGATTTGTCTGGCGGCGTACTCAGAGTTTATTACGAAAACGGCAGAGTGGAAATAATAGGTCAGTCGGGCGTTTTACTTAACGATTTGGTAGCGCATAAGAGCGGACAGAGAATAGTCCTTTCCTATAATTCCGCCGACGACAGGTTCCTTTCGCTGGAAGAAATAGAAGCCGGCGTCCATTATGAAGCCACGCTTACCTATATAGACGCAGACGGCGCGCAGGCTGATACCACGTTCGATTATTACATAATAAACCCGGATAACGCGATCAGCGCAATCAAGGTCGTTTTAAGTACCGATTATTATAAGCGCAATTACGTTCAGTGCGAAGACTGGGATTTGACGGGCGTAAATATGATAGTGACTTACGCTAAGAACGGCACCACGAGTCAACCTATCCCCGTTACGAAAGAAATGATTTACGATTCCACTACCGACAATATCGGAAAGGATATCCCCGTCAAGGTAAGGTATCTCGGCAAAGTGGACGCGACTACGTTTAAGATTAACGTCGAAGCCCGTATGGAAACCGCCGTCAGCGTGGTTAAGACCGGTAAGGATTTGTATTACAACACCGATAAAGAACCCGATTTTTCGGGATACAAATTCAGCCTCAGCTACAATGCGGGAGCGAGTGCGGAAGTAAGCGGTCTTACCGATTTCGTAGGCGGCAGGAACAAAGCCGGTTGGTGGTACGAAATTTACGACGAAGACGGTCAGGAACTCACGCAGTTCAGAAGAGTGGGCAAGAAGATAGTCCGTATCTACCACACGACGGAAATTACCGACGGCGAAACCACGGCTTATGCTTACGTCTATACCGAATTCCCGATAGAAGTGCTGGAAAAGACGATAAATATCGTTTCCGTGGCGTACGAAGACGACTCGCTCGGAACGTGGAATAACTTAGGAAAGAAACTTAACGTACTCGAAATCACCGCTCACGGATGGGAACTTTTCCTTAACGAATACGACTCGTCGAAAGGTTATATAGACGATAAGTACCTTACCGTTTATTACGAAGACGGCACGGTGGGCTACGTTAAAATAACGTCCGATATGGTAATAGGCTACGACAAAGCCGATTTGACCAAGGGTTACAGAGCGGTTACCGTCAAGTACAAGACTTTCGCTGCGGAAGTTTGCGTGCAGGTCCTTAACGCCGCGTTTACCGCAATAGCCGTGGAAAAAACTCCCGTAACCAACTTTATAGCCGGAAGCGAACTTACCAAAAACGGCGGTATCGTAAGATGCGTGTACGAAGTCACCGACGGCGACGGAACGAAATGGAACTTCTATAAGTATCTCGATATGGACGACGATAACGTAACTTGCAGCGGATTTAACAGCAACATAAGCGAGAGCGTGGACAACGTGTCGCAGGATATTACCGTTAAGTTCAGAGATAAGACCACAACATATCAGGTTACCGTCTACAACAAACAGGCGATAGAATTCAAGTATCAGAACACGATATTCTTCTATGGCAATACGAAAGCGGCGAGCGCGACCCCGTTGCAGAAAATACCCGAATTCGATTTGCCCGCGTCTTCCGATATTATCATGTGGTACGTCAGCAGCGAGTTCTTCATAAACGAAGAAGATTTCGAACAGTACCTTATCGATCACAGGGACGTGACCCGCGGCGAATTTATGTTGCTTATCTGCGACGGCGGCGTTAAGAAGTACGTCAACAGAAAGCATATTCAAAGCGTTCACCCCGTAGAACCGCTCAAAAAAGGATATGAAAGATTTATCATAATGGAAGTGCTCGGCAATACGTATTACCGTCAGGAAAACTATTGTCTGCAAAAATATACCGTTATACCTAAGGTTATAGAAGTTAAGGTAGTGTCTTACACAGAAGACGCCTACACGCTCGACTACACCGTCAGCGGCGAAAACAATTTGCCGAAAGTTATTCTTTATCTCTACGAAAATCTCGACGCGATAGTAAGTTCCTACGTCGGGAAGAACGGCATTACTTCCATAGAAATGCTCAGCCCGAACAAGAACTTCTTCCGTATCGGTATATTCGTGGCGGGCAGCTTTACCGACGTCGATTTGCTGGACGAAATATTCGCTGCCGTTACGAGTAATTGCAACGAGTATCTGCAATCGACGAGCGTAAGAGCAAACGTGAAGAATAAACGTAAGGGTATAAACGTAGGAGAATACAACGGCATTGCTCCCGAATACGTATCTTACCGCTTGTCCGCGGGCGAAACGCTCACCCTTAACGGCATACTCGAATTGCTCGAAGGCAGTCCGGAACTCAAAGATTACGACTATTCCACCGGAATATACGACGTAGAAGTAGGCACGTTGAAACACGGCGAAGACCATTATACCATCGACTTTGCGAGCGGTAAATATAAAGTGCTTACAAGAGCGATAGACGAGTACGCATGCACGGGCAGCTGGGATAAGAATACGAATACGCTTACCGTATCCCTTGCCGACTACCTTGCGCGCGGAATATCGATGTACGTAGTCAATACTTCCGATAAACAGTCGAGAGAGATAGGCGAAGACGAATTCTCGTACTATACCGCCGCCGATACGAGCGACGGAACCAAACTTGCCGAGAAGCCTTCTACCGCAGGTACTTATTACGTCAAAGTGGGCGCGGACGACAGTTTCAGTATGAACGGAACCAACGTAAAGATAACGTTTACGTTAATAATAACAGAGTAAAATATCCTAAGGAGAGAGTATGGAAAACAACATTCTTGTGAAGGGCAAAGGTTTAATCACGAAAATAGCGGTCAGCTCGGTCAACGGCGTAGACGCGTTCGAAGGAAAGAGAAACAAAAGAATTTTCATCGACGTGCTGCAGGACGAAGCCAACGAAAACGTAGTTCTTATAGCGTACTGTGTGCTGGACGCCACCGCTCATTTTATTATTAAGTCCAACTCGAAAAGCGACGCGGATAAGTATATCGCAGCCGTTACGGGCAGGTATGCGGCAAGCTACGACAGCAACGGCAGAAGAGGCAATCCGTTAAGAAGCGATTACGTTTCGCAGAAAATAAAGAGCGAAAATTTAAGCGGAGCTGTAGCGTACGTTCATAGCCTTGCTCCTACGACGCCCGCCGATTATCCCTATTGCAGCTACGGTTACCTTTCCGAAGGTACTCACGGCGGCACCGCGGTAATAATAGCCGAAAACGGCGGCGAAATGACCGAAAACGAATTTTTTAACTGGCTTTCCGCAGGCTCGGGTAAAGGCTTTAAGACGGTAAATTCGGGTAAAGAAAGTTTCTCTTCCGTATTGAAAGAATGCAGAGAAAAATATCTCGTCGGCAACGTGAACGAAGCTACGATAGTATATGTTCTCGCAGACTTATGTCAGCGTAGCGGAGCTAAGTACAAGAAAGCCGCCCGCGTGCTCGGCGTTTCTTATAAGGAAAGAAGGGACCTTATGATAGGCACTCTGCTGGAACTTATGCAGAACAGGGGATATAACTTCTCCGAAGCCATCGTACTTATGCAAATATACACCGAAGACAGACACGCTTTGCTTCTCGATTGCATAGTGGAACAGAACAGACAAAACGCTTACTCTTACGACCATATAATAAATTCTTTCGGCGTGGACGATTTCTACTACGATATACTTGCCGAAATAATGAGAGGACTTCACAGAAAGTACGCTTTCGGGTTTGAAGAACTCTGCGTCAAGTTCCACGTTCAGAACGATATTTTGTCCATAAGAGCAAGGTGCGGATTTTAGGAAACGCGTATATTACGTTTCTTTACGCCGCCGAAAACGAAGTCGATTTACCGAAAACTTGTTTATTCGACGAATCGGCAAAAAAGAAGCGGATAAAGAATTAAGTTTTCGACGGCTTTTGCAAAAACCGCGTCTACCGTACTCAGTACGCCT
>DJPE01000013.1 GCA_002439705.1 Christensenella sp. UBA6420 | reverse complement strand
GCGGCGGGCGAATTTATCCCCGTAGTGAGCGGCGTAGCCACCGGCAAGCCTATTCTGTGCGACCTTCTCGAAAATATCGTTCATTACATTCCTTATCCCGGCGAACACACTCTTGCGAAAGCGAAGAAAGGCGACGAAGATATCGAACTTAATTATGACGAAAACGGCGTGACCGTCTGCAGAGTTTTCAAGACTGTAGTAGACCCGTTCGTAGGAAAGCTCAACCTTTTCAAAGTTTACGGCGGCAGCGTAAAGACCGGCGATATGCTCGTGAATATGAGAAAGGACGAACAGGAAAAGATTTCTACCCTGTATATCCTTAAAGGTAAAACGCAGGAACAGGTCCCTGTGCTCAACGCGGGAGACATGGGAGCTTTTGCAAAACTCAGCATAACCAAAACCGGCGACACCCTTTGTTCTCAGGGCGCTGACATAGTTTTCCCGCCCATCGACTTCCCGAAACCCGTACTTACTCTCGCTATAACCTGCGAAGACAAGGGCGGCACGGACAAACTCGTGGACGGACTGAGAAAACTTATGGACGAAGACCGTACGTTCAGAGTCGAAAAAGACGAAAACACTATGGAAACCGTCATCCGCGGCATGGGCGAAACTCAGATAGATATACTTTGCAAAAAGGTAAAAGGAAAATACAAAGTGGAAGCTAAACTTTCCGAACCGAGAGTAGCTTACAGAGAAACCATAAGAAAGAAAGTCGAACAGCAGGGAAGATGCAAAAAGCAGAACGGCGGCAGCGGACTTTTCGGCGACGTATATATCCGTTTCGAACCGGCTCCCGACATAGACTTCGAATTCGCGGAAGAAATCGTAGGCGGTTCCGTACCGAAACAGTACTTCCCTGCGGTAGAAAAAGGTCTTATCGAAGCTAAATCTGCGGGCGTACTTGCAGGTTGCCCCATGGTAGGTTTCAGAGCGGTATTGTATTTCGGTAGCTACCACCCCGTGGACAGTAAGGAAGCGGCGTTTATCGAAGCGGCGAAGATAGCCTTCAAGGAAGGTATCCCCAAAGCAAGCCCCGTTCTTCTCGAACCTATCGTCAACGTGAGCGTAATCGTACCCACCGAATACATGGGCGACGTAATGGGCGACCTTACCAAGCGTAGGGGTAAAGTGTTCGGGATGAACACCGTAGGAAGCAAGACCGAAATAACGGGCGAAGCTCCGCAGTCGGAAATGCACCGTTACGCAATCGACCTTCGCAGTATGACTCAGGGCAGGGGCAAGTTCTCGACCGAGTTCGCTCGTTACGACGAAGTACCCGCCAGCAACGTGGCTAAGATTTGCGAAGAAGAATTGAAAAAGCGTTCCAATAAATAATTGTTTTAAGCAAGACTAAAAAACGCCGTCCGGAAGGGCGGCGTTTTCGTTTATTTCGACCGACGCGGCGGCGGGGAGTAATATATAATGTATGCGGGCGTACGCATATACGCACGCGCGCGCGAGAAAATCGGCTAACATATTTCGAGAGTGTTTGTCAAGAAAAAAATAGTAAAAAATCGAGAATAAAAAATATTCGTTATTTTGACGAAATTTGTTTGACATTGATTTTTCGATTTCCTACAATGAAAATGTAATCAATGAGGGAGGAAGATTTACCGATGCAGTTATTGAAAGATAAAATTCTTAAATACGGTAAGGTCTATCCCGACAATATTCTGAAAGTTGACAGTTTTCTCAATCATCAGGTGGACGTTGGGTTGCTGACCGAAATCGGTAAAGAATTTTATGGGATTTTTGCGGACTGCGGAGTAAATAAAATTCTTACCATAGAAGCGTCCGGCATAGGAATAGCGGGGTTTACCGCCAAAGAATTCGACTGCCCTATGCTCTTTGCGAAGAAAACTCAGACCAAAAACATAGCGAAAACGGTTTATACCGAAAAAGTAATGTCATATACGCACGGAAAAGTATATGACATTATTGTTTCTAAGGAGTTTTTGTTGCCGACGGACAGAGTGCTTATTATTGACGACTTTTTAGCTAACGGCGCGGCTCTCGAAGGGCTTATTGGTTTAGTTAAACAAGCGGGAGCTACTTTGGTAGGTTGCGGAATAGTGATAGAAAAAGGTTTTCAGGGCGGCGGAGACCGTTTGAGAAAACAGGGCATAAGGGTGGAATCGCTCGCAATTATCGACAAGATGACCGACGATTCGCTCACTTTCAGAGATTAAAAAATCAAAAATAAAATAAATTTTGGAGGAATTCAAACCATGAAGAAACTGAGCAAAGTGTTAGCAGTTGTACTCGTACTCGCAGTCGCGGCAGCTCTCTGCGTAGCCTTGACGGCATGCGGAGGCGACGACGAAGCCGAACTCACCGTCGGACTTATTTGTCTGCACGACAACAATTCCACTTACGACAAGAACTTTATTGCCGCTATGGAAGAAGTCGAAGCCGCTACCAAAGTAAAAGTAATTTACAAGTACAATATCGACGAAAATAACGAATGTTACGAAGCGGCGGTTGACCTTGTCGACCAAGGATGCGACGTAATTTTCGCCGACAGCTTCGGTCACGAAGAGTACATTATGCAGGCTGCCGAAAAATATCCGAACGTTCAGTTCTGCCACGCTACCGGAACCAACGCTCACACCGCGGGAATAGCTAACTTCCACAACGCTTTCGCTTCCATCTACGAAGGTCGTTATCTTGCAGGTATCGCCGCCGGTATGAAACTTAACGAAATGATCGCCGCCGGTGAATTCACCGCGGAAAAAGCTAAAATGGGTTACGTCGGAGCTTTCACCTACGCAGAAGTTATGAGCGGATACACTTCTTTCTATCTCGGAGCCAAATCCGTTTGCCCCACCGTTACTATGGACGTTACCTTTACCGGTTCCTGGTACGACGAAGACCTTGAAAGACAGGGAGCTCAGACTCTTATCTCTCGCGGATGCAAACTTATAAGCCAGCACGCCGACTCCATGGG
>DJPE01000053.1 GCA_002439705.1 Christensenella sp. UBA6420 | reverse complement strand
GAGATTACTCCCCGTTGCGGTAAGGACCTTTGCTATCGCTTCGGCGTTCTTAACGTAGATTACGCTACCCCTTTTGCGGGTAAGAACGCTGTTGTCGTCCAGAAACGCCGCTTTTATTATGAGCTTTTTTATCGGCTCCATAACTATGTCGGAATTCAGTTTATATTCCAACGAGTATCCGCAACGGGATTTGCCGCCCGTCCACTCGTTTATCTGGTCGGGGACTCCCAAGTATCCGCAGGATAAAAACAAACCCGCAAGGTAGGCTTTTTTGCAACACTTTCTGCCTACGAGCGTACGGGGCAAAGTGCTTACGAGTTCGCAGCGGGAACGGACTATTTCGCATTTTTCGAGTATGCCTACCGCCGTTTCCGCAGGGATCGAGAGAACGTAAGTCGTGCCTTTTTTTATCGCCATGTCGATATATGTTTCTTCGACGGAAAATTTTTCTCCGAAAGTTTTTTCTATGACGGAAGCTATTTTTTCGACAAATTCTTTATCGTCGTGACGGAAAGTAAGGGCGAAGCCTTTGAAAGTAAAACCTAGTTCTCCCGCACCCCTTATCGCTCCCGACAAAAAGGCGTAGGAACAGCACCCGCCGATTTCTTCCGCGAGAAGTTCCCGTTTTACTTCATCGATTACTCTCTTGCTCACCTAATACTTTTATCTCCCTGACAAGTTTTATCCCGAATGTTTCGTATACCTTTTTTTCGGCAAGTCCGACAAGATACATATATTCTTCCGGGGTACCGCCCCCGCGATTTACTATAAAGTTGGCGTGGGCGTCGGATATTTCCATTCCGCCGTAGCGGTATCCTTTAAGTCCCGCCTGCTCTATATACCACCCCGCGGACTCGTTGCCGTACTTCTTGAATACGCACCCGAGCGACGGATATTTAGGTTGCGTCGACAGTCTGTCTTCTCTCGCCTTTTCGGTAAGAGCGACTATCGTTTCGTATCTTCCTTCGGTAAGTCCGAACCACGCCCGATAGATGAAATCTTTATGTTTTCGCAAGTTACAGTATCTGTACCCGAAAGCTATCTCTTCCGCAGGTATAAATTCCGTTCTGCCTTTATCGAGATCCACTATCTCCGCCCCGATAAACACGTCGGATATACTGTCGCCGAAACTTCCCGCGTTCCCCATCACGGCTCCGCCGACCGTCCCCGGTATTCCCGAAAGTCTTTCCATTCCGCTAAGCCCGTAAGTTCTTGCGGTCTTTGCCACGTTACTTAATTTTTCTCCCGCGAAGGCTTTTATTACGCTCCCTTCCACGGTAAGTCCGCGCATATTTTCGGAAGTTATTACAACGTCCTTAACACCCGAACTAAGTACGAGAGTATTCGTAAGTCCGCCTATTATCCGTAACTTTTCGTCGGGATATTCGTCTTTTAGCCTTAATACGTCGCTTAACACGTACGGTGCGAACAATCTTTCGAGTCTGCCGCCGCATCTTACTGACGATATAAGCGACGCTTCCGCCGTAATAAATCGAGTCTTCATATTATACCTTCTTTACAGATTTTAGTCAACTACGCCGACTATCCATATTCTATAAAAAAGGGGTTCCGTTTATGCTCCTTACGAACGGAACTTTCTGTCGATTTTTGCCTTACCGCAAGCTACTCTTCCTGCAAGCCGTAATTGTCTATTACCCACGCCACGCCGTCGGAATTGTTGTCGGGGGCGACTACTTTGACGAAACTTTTTACATAGTCGGACGCGTTATTTACGGCGACGCCGAGTCCCGCGTAAGTAAGCATGGTAAGGTCGTTTTCCGAGTCGCCGACGCAGATAATTTCTTCTCTCTTTATTCCGTGTCTTTTCGCTATGCTTTCTACCGCTTTCGCCTTACTGATGTTTTTCGGAATTATCTCAATAATGAAAGGTTTTGACGTGTTGATAAGAAAATCGTCGCCGAATTTTTCTATGAGTTCTTCTTTGAAAGCGGGGACTTTTTCGGGTTCCGCCATAATGAGAATTTTCGGCGGTTCCAACTTCTCTTTTTCCACAGCTTCGCTGAGCGGTACGACGGTTTCTCTGTAACGGGCTGAAGACAGTTTGCCGTACAAGACGGTATGCTCTCCCGCTTTTTGCGTCCAGAATTCGTCGCCCGAATAGGTCTGACAATAGAAGCCTTTACTTTCTATGTATCTCAATATCTTCACCGCTTTATCGTTATCGATTACCGTCTTGAAAATCACTTCCCCGGTGGACAAGTCGGTGACGACCGCACCCTGGTAAGTAGCGGTTTCGGTATCCAAACCAAGCTCTTTGCATATCGGAATTGCCCCGGGCGTCATTCTGCCCGTCACTATGCAGAACCTGCCGCCCGCGTCCTTATACCGCCTTACGGCGTCTTTCGTCCTTTCGGTAAGTTTAGCTTCCGACGTAATGAGAGTGTCATCAAGGTCGCTGCAAATAAGTTTATATTTTAGCATCGTTTTCTCCTTCGTAATACCGCTTTATTTCTTTGGCGTCTTTTTTAGATATGCCCTTTACCGCGGCGAGTTCTTCTTCCGTAGCCGCAGAGATGGCGTCGATTTTCTTAAACGCTCCGAGTAAGATTTTCGCTTTCTCTTTGCCTATGCCGGGGATTTTCGTAAGCTCGGTTTCCGTCATCTGTTTCAGTCTTAAATTCCTGTGATGGGTAATGGCGAAGCGGTGCGCCTCGTCCCTTATCCTTACTATAAGTTTTAACGCAAGGCTGTTCCGCGGAAGAATTACGCTGTCTTCTCTACCGGGTAAAAAGACTTCTTCTTCCCTTTTCGCAAGGCTTATAAAGTTCACGTTCACGCCTGCGTCTTCCGCCGCTTTAAGGGCGTAGGTAAGTTGTCCTTTGCCACCGTCTATTACTATAAGGTCGGGTTTTGCGTTAAAAGATAAATCTTCCGACTTGCCGATTTTAGAGAGTCTTCTCGACAGAGCTTCGTACATGGACGCGAAATCGTTATTACCATGCACCGTTCTTATCTTGAAGTGGCGGTAGTTTTTAGACGATTTTTCGCCGTCGATAAAGACTACCATACTCGCTACCTTGTTGGTGCCGCTGATGTGCGAAATATCGTAACACTCCATTCTTCTCGGCAGACACGGCAAATTCAGCGTTTCCATAAGTTGCGCGACAGCCCCTTTCGTCATCTCCTGATACTTATTGAAGTGTTCGAGTTGCCGCGACAGATACTCGGCGCAGTTGGTTTCGCCCATTTCGACGAGCTGCTTTCTTATGCCGCCCGTAGGCGTGGTGATATTTATTTTTTTGCCCGCTTTTTCGCTCAGATAATCGGCTAATTCCGCCTTGAATTCCAAATCTTCGCTGACGATAATCTCGTTGCACAAAACGGGATTTTTTTCGTAATACTGCATAATAAATGAAGCAAGGCAGTTGCTTTTTTCCACTTCATAATAAGGATAATTGTCGCCGCCCAAAAACTTGCCGCCCCTTACGGCAAAACAGTTGACTACCGAATACATACCGTTCGTGGCGAACGTGAACACGTCTATATTTACGTCTTGCTTGAACGGGATAGTTTGTTTTCTGACGAGTTTTTCGAGTATCTCGGATACGTTTCTGTAATGCAGAGCGAGTTCGAATTCTTCCATCTCGGCAAACTTCTTCATCTTGTTCGCGATAAGTTCCGATACGAACGCGTCGTCGCCGTTAAGAAACTTTATTACGTCCTTAACTACCTTTCCGTACTCTTCGGGGGTGACTTTGCCCACGCACGGCGCAAGGCACTTTTTCAGATGGTAATTAAGACATTCCTTCTTCGGCATATTGCGGCACGTCCTTAACGGAAAAACCGCTTCGATAACTTCCATTATATCTCGTACCGAGATACCGAGCATATACGGTCCGAAATATTTTGCCCCGTCGCTTCTTAATTTGTAGCAGACTTCTATTCTCGGATATTTTTCCTTAACGTTTATCCTTATATAAGGATATGTCTTGTCGTCTTTAAGAAGAATATTGTACGGCGGATTGTATTCCTTGATTAAGTTGTTTTCCAGAATCAACGCTTCGTACTCGTTGGGCGTGATTATATAGCGGAAATTCTTAATCTTATCGACGAGAGCCATCGTTTTATCGTTCTTGACGCTCTTATGAAAATACTGTCTGACCCTGTTTTTGAGAATTTTGGCTTTGCCGACGTAGAGTACGTTGTCGTACTCGTCAAGCATTATATATACGCCGCTTTGTTCTGGCAGCGTGGCAAGTTTGTCACTGATAACGCTCATATTACAATGATACCATTATTACTCGTGATTTTCAACTGTTACGAAAGCGTACTCAAAGCCTTTCTTTACGCCGCCGTAGAAGTATCCGCAAACGCATTAAAAAAGGAAAGCCCGAGCTTCCCTTCTTTTATAACCTGTCCGAATGCGGCAATCTTATAAAGTCACCGGTCCGAAAATAGTATGTTCCGTTTTCCACTGTTCGTAGCGGAGCGGAGCCATTACCAAACCGTAGATGCCTATCGTGATTACCGTAAAAAAGCCCCATACTATTATCTTCTTTAACAATTCTCCCGCTCTTCCCGTGAATTGCAGGGGCATACCTACAATTTGCGTATTCTTACATTTATATCTTTCCCAGATGCACAAGGAATTCGGAAGTCCGACGAAAGGTATTATTGCCAACAACATAAGACCCAAACGAAGGGAAAAAAACTTTCCCGCCGTGCCCGAAAAACACGATTTCAAACTTCTTCTTCTGCGCGTAGCCTGTAATTGTTGCTGTTCCACTTTATTACCTCCGTGTCAATAGATATATTTTAGCATTATTTTATTATATCGTCAATATTTATTATGAAAATTAGGAACGGGTAGATTGCGTTTATTTTTTTTGCGAAAACAAGGCGTAGGCGTACTGAGTACGGTAGACGACGTTTTCGCAAAAGTCGCAAAAAATTAAATTACCGTATCCGCTTTTTCGGTTTGTTCGGATAAAAGTCGGTTTTTTAATTCTTTTTTCCTTTTTTGGCGACGTAAAGGAACGTACTTTGGACGCTTCCTATACAAATATGCGAAAAGTTATTGCAATTCAAAGCTTTTTGTTATATACTAATTAGGCTTATAATTCAGTAATTTTTTGTAATTGGAGAAAGTATGAAAAAGAAATTGCTTATAACCGTTACGGTGATATTGGCTCTCGCGACGTGCATAGGTCTCCTTGCGGGTTGTACCGAGAGTCTTAAACAAAACGCTATTCCTACGAATTTCAGCGATAAGGTCAGCAGCAACGGCGGTATGACCGTAGTTTACGGCGATTACCTTTACTTCATTAACGGCTACGCGGGAGAATCCGTCGACAACACGTTCGGCAACGTGGTTAAAGGCTCGATAGCGAGAGTCGCGTTAAAGGACGGCGCGCCCGACGGCGAAGCTACGATAATCGTCCCGAAAAACGTTTACGGCACAGACACCACCTACGGCGGAATTTATATTTCGAACGATTATATCTACTACGCCACCACGAGTACAGACCTTGACGGCGACGGAAATGCGAAGACTTCCTGCGGCGTAATCATGCGCACCAAGGTAGACGGCACCGATACCAAAGTCGTGGCGGAATTCGACAGCCACAGCACCGTGTTCAAGGTAGTCGGCGACAAGTTGGTTTATATAAGAAACAACGGCATCTACTCCGTCGACCTTAACTCCAAGAAGTTCGACGTCACCACGATAGAATCGAGCATTCTTACCGGATACGTCATGGACGATAACTATATCTACTATAACGTTTATGTAGACAGCGACACGTCTAACTACGCCATGAAAGTTTATCCGCTCGCAGGCGGCGAAGCCAAGACCATATTGAGCGCGGAACTTTTCGGCAAGACCGACGTTAAGTACACGTTCGGCATCGTGTCCGTGATAGACGAAGGCGACAGCGTAAAAGTGTTCTACTCCAAGAAAGACGACGCACAGGGTAATCCCGAAGAAGGTTTCTACGCGACTGCGTTCGACAAGGCTACGTTCACTTATAACAAAGATAACGAAAAGCGTTTCACTCAGAACAGCTCTTCCACCACGAACCTTGCCTACACGAAGTTCTATAAAGCCGGCGACTATTATTTAGGATACGCGTCCACCAAGCTCGACGCTTTTAACGCCGACGGGACGAGAGTACAGGGCACCGACACTATCCGCAGCCTTAACGTGGGCAGTACCATTACCGTGTTCGATATAGAAGAAACCTCCGACAGCGTGGTTTTGTGGTATCTCGACAGCAACAGCGTTCTCCGTAAAATAACCATTCTCGAAAAGGACGGCGAAGGATGGAAGTTCGTGGAAGGTAACGAAACCAAAATCTTCTCGGGTAAATTCTCCAAGAACTACACTAATATAGAAAAGGTCGGCAACGTGCTGTATTACATGAATTCCAACGTTTCCAATAACGCTTATTACTACGTAATCGACGAAGAAAAACCCGCCGAAGGCAAGGAAAAAATTCTCGGAATAATCACCCAAACCGACATTATAGCGGCGTTCTGAAAAAAATAGCGTAAAATTACAAAAAATCAGTTTACAAAACAAAGTTTAGTAAATATAATATATCCAAATTACCGAAAGGCAGTTTGGATATTTTTTTACGGCGAAACGATAATAAAATCGATAGCCGCAATAAGTCGAAAACGGAGGACGTAAAATTGGCTAAATATAAGAAATGCCCCAGATGCGAACTTAACTATATTTTGGAAGACGAAGACTACTGCGAGATATGCAAGCAGGAGCTTAAAGGCATCTCCTGCAACGTGGACGTAGACGAAGACGACGACGCGGAACTCTGCCCCGTATGCGGAATTAACTTTCTTAACGAAGGTGAGAAGATGTGCGAAGCGTGCGCCGCGGCGAGAGCCGACGAAGAGAAAGGCTCGGCTATCGACGACGTCGAACCCGACAGCTGGGACGAGGAAGACGACGGCGTGACCGAAGAAGACATCGTAGACGATACCGAAGACGATATGAACATATCTTTGGAAGACCTTGCAGAAGAGGAAGAAGGCGAAGAAGAAGAAGAAAAACCGTACGATGAAGAAGCCTACGCCGACGACGATTTCTCGGATATTCCCGACGACGGCGACGACGACGAAGACGAAGATAAGGCAGACGAAGACGACGACTTTTGAAATTAAAAAATAACTTATCGGGACGAAAACCGCGGCAAACGAACCGCGGTTTTTTCGTGTAAAAAATAAAAAATTCTTTATAGCTTTGCCGTCGCCGTTTTGTGGCAGGCCGTCGCAGATAATCTTAATTTAGGGATACCTTGTTCCGTATTACGGTAGCCTTAATATTGTAAAAACAGCGATATGCGAAAAACAAGACGAAAGCCCCCGGCGGTTCGGTTTTTACGGAAAACGTATAATTTACGATAGTTTTTTATACGATAGGCAAGGGAGTTTTTTACACAAGATCAAAGATTTTCGATTAAAAACCGAGCCAAAATTTCCCTTTATCTTCGATAAAGGGAAATTTTGGCTCGG
>DJPE01000051.1:35616-42434 GCA_002439705.1 Christensenella sp. UBA6420 | reverse complement strand
CGAAAGTTCTCCGCGTTTTTGCGCCTGCATTGCGAACATATTGTGACAGCCTTTCGCGATGAAATAGGCGACGAACAGGGAGATAGGGGTAAGAAGAACCACGACTACGGCTACGAGCCAGTTGTAGGTAAGCATAAACGCAAGCGTACCCACTATCGTGACTATACCGCTGAACAATTGCGAAAAGCCCTGTATAAGTCCGTCGGAAATCTGGTCTACGTCGTTACCTACTCTCGACATAAGGTCGCCGTGGGAATGGGAATCGACGTAGGAAAGGGGAACGGAATTGAGTTTGTCGAAAGCGTACCGACGTAAATCCCTTATCGTGCGGTAGGAAGCGAAGTTTATCAGTAATGCGCTCAGATACTGAAAAAACATTACCGCCGCGATAAGTCCGCCGAGAATACCCGCGTTTTTGAAGATTATTTCAAAGTTTACGTTGTTTTCGCCGATAATGTAGTCGACGGTGTTGCCGATTACTACCGGGGCGTAAAGGGTAGCGGCGATTTGTACTATCGAACAAAGCAAAGATCCTGCGATGGCGGGAATATACGGACGAGCGTATTTAAGAAGTTTTTTTATGGCGGAGAAGTCGGTCTTTTCCGTTTTTTTAGCGTTCTTTACGGAATTCTTACTCATTTTACTTCTTCCTCCTTGTTTTGTGAGAGACAGATTTCTCTGTACACTTCGCAGGAATTTATAAGTTCTTCGTGCGTGCCTTGACCAACTATTTTGCCATCGTCGAGAACCACTATAAGGTCGCAATGTTTTATGCTCGTCGCCCGTTGCGAAACGGTGACGGTGGTAAGTTTCCGTTCCGCTCGCAACGCGTTCAACGCTTTTCGTAAATTAGCGTCGGTGGCGAAGTCGAGCGCACTGGAACTGTCGTCGAGAATAAGAATTTCGGGCTGAGAAACCAAAGCTCTCGCAATGGTAAGTCTTTGTCTTTGACCGCCCGAAAGGTTCTTACCGTCCTGAGCCACGACGAAGTCTAATCTGCCTTTTAAGTTGTCGACGAACTCTTTTGACTGAGAAACGACGAGAGCTTTTTCTATCTCTTCGTCGGTTGCGTCGGGTTTTCCCCACTGCATATTTTCGCGGACCGTTCCCGAAAAGAGAACCGCTTTCTGCGGAGCCACGCCGAAAAGACCGTATAACTGTGAGTTGGTGTAATCTTTAATATCGTTGCCGAATACGGAAACTTTCCCGTCGGTGGCGTCGTAAAGTCTGGTCATAAGACTGATAAGAGTCGTCTTACCGCACCCCGTACCGCCAAGGATTCCCACGCTGTCGCCTTTATTTACAGATAAGGTGACGTGTTCCAACGACGGAGAAACGTTCCCTTCGTAGCGGAAAGTTACGTCGTCAAGGCGTATTGCGGGTTCGTTTTCGTTAAATTCAGCTCCCGCACCTTCAACCATAGACGGTTTAACCGCAAAAACTTCGTTAATTCTCGAAGCCGAAGCGGAGGCTTTCGTGAAGGTAACCAAAAGGTTTGCGAACACGACCATCGCGTTAAGTATCTGCGTCATATAGTTTATGAGAGCGATTATTTCGCCTTGCGAAAGTTTCCCGTAGTAGACGGTCTTACCGCCGAAATAGAGAATAGCGATTACCGCAAGGTTAAGTACGGCGTAGGTAAGGGGATTAAGGATAGCGGATAAAGCTCCCGCTTTTATGGACGAAGCAGAAAGGCTTTCGCTCGCCGCGGCGAAACCGGCTTTTTCTCTCTTTTCCGCGTCGAAAGCTCTGACCACTCTCGCCCCGGAAAGGTTTTCTCTCGTGAGTCTGGTTACGTCGTCGAGTCTTTCCTGCACCTTTTTGTATTTCGGCATCGTTCCTGTCAATATAAGGAAAAGAGCGATTCCTATTAACGCCGACGCTCCGATAAAGATAAGCGATAACTTAACGTTAATGAGCATAGCCATAATTATCGCGCCGACTACTATGAACGGAGCGCGTAAAACCAGACGAATGAACATCGCCACGGCTTGTTGCGCCTGGTTTACGTCGGAAGTAAGACGGGTAATTAAGGATATGGTCGAGAACTTGTCGAGTTCCGCATAAGAAAAGGTGTTAATATGGGCGTATAGGTCCCTTCTCAGGTTAGTTCCGAACCCCAAAGAAGCTCTGCTCGCAAAAAACTGCGCCGTTAACGCAAAGCCTAATCCTAAGATACCGAGTACCAAAATAATTACTCCGCCGTAGATAAGACCGCCGTAATCGCCGTTTTGTCCCATAGGAATGGCGTTGTCGATAATCCACGCGACCACTATCGGCGTGAAAAGCTCGAACAAGGCTTCTACGAGTTTGAAGAGCGGACCTAAAACAGTTTTCGCCCGATAGCCTTTAAGATAAGGTGTGAGTTTTAACATATACCTACCTATAATTATGATAATATATAATGCTCGTTAATAGCCGAGCGGTTACATTTTAACATTATTTACCTTTTGCGTAAAACGTTTTAGGGTAGTTTGGTTTTTATTGGGCACGGAAAGGTTTTTTTTTGAAACGCCTTGCGTTGACTTTAACGAAAAATTATGAGATACTATAACAATGAATGAAATAAAAGAATTCTTCGACAGATTAGCCGACGGGTGGAACGCCGCGGAAAAACGTTCGCCGAAAGAAATAGCCGACTTTATAGAAACCTACGCAGGATTAGAAAAGGGAATGAAAACTCTCGACGTCGGGTGCGGAACGGGAATAATAAGCGAAGCGTTATTTAATATAACTAAGGTTCCCGTGACGGCTATTGACCTTTCGCCGAATATGATAAGGATAGCGAAAGATACTCACGACGGGAAAAATATAAAGTTCCTTACCGAAGATTTTTATACTTTCGGGGGAGAAACTTTCGACGCTATCGTCTGTTTCAACGCCTATCCGCATTTTATAGACTCTGAAAAGTTTGCCGAAAAGGCGGCGGAACTTCTGACAAGCGGCGGTTTGCTCGTCGTACTGCACAATATGTCGAGAACGAAACTTACAAGACACCATGACGGCGTGGCTAAAAGGGTGTCGAGAAATCTTTTGCCCGTCGAAAAGGAAGCGGAAACCATGAAAAAATACTTCGTAGCCGACCGCCTTATCGACGACGATAACGTATACTTAATGAGATTGCGGAAAATTTAATTATGAGAAGTAGCACTAAAAAGATAACTTTATCGGCTTTTTTTCTTGCGCTTGCGCTCGCTTTGCCTTTCCTTACGGGGCAGATACCGCAGGTAGGCAGTATGCTGTGTCCGATGCATATCCCCGTGTTTTTGTGTGGTTTTGTATGCGGCTGGCAGTACGGTGCGATAGTGGGGTTCATCGCTCCGCTTCTCCGTTCGGTATGTTTCGGTATGCCGCCGATTTTCCCCACGGCTACCTGTATGGCGTTCGAACTCGCAGCTTACGGACTTATAGCGGGACTTGCGTATAAGTTGCTTCCGAAGAAGAAATTTTATCTTTACCCCGAACTTCTCGTTTCGATGATTATCGGAAGACTCGTATGGGGACTTGCGATGTTCGTTTGCCTGACCGCTACTTCGGCTAAATTTACGTTTCAGGCGTTCCTTTCGGGCGCGGTACTTAACGCTATCCCCGGAATTGCGTTGCAAATTTTAATTATCCCGTCTTTGGTCGCGGTCATAAACGAAAAAGTTTACGTCGATAATATTGATAAAAAATAGAACAAAACACTTAGGAGTGGTACAGGTGCGTTGATTTTTTGCGAAAACGAGACGTAGGCGTACTAAGTACGGTAGGTGAAGTTTTCGCAAAAGCAGCAAAAAACTATGATTTATATCCGCTTCTTGTTGCCGTTTGACAACATATCTCTTGTGTAAATCATCTCTCCCGGTTTTTACTGCGTAAAGCAACGTGCATGGGACGCTCCTGGGCGTTTTACCATATTGACGAAAACGTTGCGGAAGTATATAATTTATTCGACAGAAATTTATTCTAAGGGGACTCGGAATGAAACTCGATAACGCGTACAAAAACAAGAAACAGAGCGCGGCGTTTATGTTCGATTTTATCGGAAGCGTCATCTCAAAATTTTCAAAGCGTGATTGCGGAAGCAAAGGAGAACGCGACGCCGTAAACTACATGGCGGAAACGGTAAAACCTTACGCCGATACGGTAACCACGGAACCGTACAAAGTAAATACGTTGGCGTTTATGGGCTGGATATACATTACCGTTACGCTGATACTCGCGGCGTTCGTCGTTGCGTTTTTTATGCCGCTCGTTTCCGTAATACTTATTTTAGTCGGAATGGCGATAATGATACTCGAATTCGTCTTCTATAAAAAAGTCGTGGACAAACTTTTTCCCGAAAGAGAATCGCTCAATATGACGGCGATAAAGAAGCCTGCGGGAGAAGTAAAACGCAGAGTAATAATAAGCGGACACGCCGACGCGGCGTACGAATGGACGCTTAACTATTATTTAGGCGGCAAGGCGTTTATAGCGCATTTCCTTATTTCGGTAATAGGCATACTGTATTTTACAGCGGTGGCGGTCGCGGCGTGTGCCAAGGGGTATCTCTTTTCTCACTGCGCGGATACCGCTATCAATATAGCGATGTATTGCGGCGGAATTTTCGTTCCGTTCTGGATACTTATGTATTTCCTTTTCAACCCGAAAATTGTTTCCGACGGAGCTACCGATAATCTTACCGGGTGCGCCATGGGAATAAGTTTTCTCAAAGCTCTCGCCGACAATAATATAACTTTCGAACATACCGAAGTAGGTTGTATATGTGCGGGCGGAGAAGAAGCGGGTTTACGCGGAGCGAAAGCGTGGGTCAAGGCGCACAAGGACGATTTCAGAGACTGTCCGACCACGATACTCTGTATCGACACTATAAGAGAAGAAGACCATATGCTCGTCAATTATAAGGATATGAACGGTATGGTAAAATGCGATAAAGAAGCTACCGAATTGTGGCTCGAAGCCTGCGAAAAGGAAGGCGTTAAGTGCAAGAAAGGAAGCGTTGCGTTAGGCGCTACCGACGCTGCGGCGTACACGGCGGGCGGTTTCAACAGCGTATGCGTGACCGCGATGAACTTTAATCTGCCGAGATATTACCATACGCGACTCGACGTAGCCGAAGACGTGGACAAAGAGTGTCTGGAAAAGACTTTTGGAGTGCTGTGCCGCTTCGTCGAAGAGATAGACGAACTCGCCGAGAACGGAAAATAAAATAAATTAAACGCCGCTTGTCGTAAGCGGCGTTTTTCGTAAACTACCGTATCAAACCCGCTTTCCGTAACAAAACTAATAATGACAGAAAAAAATCATAATTCGTACAGAAATTTATATAAATTTTTAATGTTATTTTAAGTTAGGACAATTATTATACAACTGTAAAAGAAATTCACCGTCCGAAAGAAGGCGGGAACAAAACCGAAAGGAGAAGAGAAATATGGAAACTTTGAAAAGTCTTATTAAGAAAATCAAGTGGGAAACCGTCATTACCGCGATTATCGCGATAGTAGTCGGTATCGTGTTTATAGTTACCCCCGCGTCTTCGGGAGCGGTGCTTTGTTACGTTGCGGGCGTTATGATACTTGCACTCGGAATTTATTTTTTCGTTAAGTTCTTCACGGCAAGGTTCGCTATGCCCGGATTCCTGGTTTACGGCATAATGCTTATGTTACTTGGCATATTCTGCCTTACCCGTCCGGGAGTCGTACTCGGAATAATCACCGTGGTATTCGGTATCTATCTCGTGATGGACGGTTTGTTCAAGGTGCGCGACGGTATTCAGTGCGTACGCGATCACGTTAAGGGCGGTTGGATGCTGTTTATCCTTGCGGCTCTTACGATAGTGCTCGGACTTATCGTTATGTTCGGTTCGTTCGATTCCATTATGATTATGGCGGGCGTATCCCTTATTATCGACGGTATATGCGACATAATAGCTACCGTTTATTACAGCGCGTACGTTCATAAGGTAAAAAAGACCGTAAAAAAAGAGTTTGAACGCAGCCGTATGGAAGACGTAAGCGACGTGGTCGACGTAACCGACTCGGACGAAAACAAATAGTCGGTTCGATGAGCTTACGAAAACAGCAAACCAATCCGCTCTTTCGGAATAATTCGGGGAGCGGATTTTTTATAAGGATTATAAAAACGTCGAAATAATAGCGTATCGTTATACAAAAGTATATTTTTGTGTTAATATATACGTATACTAATAAATAAAGGAAGAATAAAATGCAGGAAAAACGTTTTGCCGTGTTGTTCGACGCGGATAACAACAGCAAAGATTATATAAAGACGGTAATGGACGAAGTCACAAACGAAGGCGTCATTACCTACAAGAGAATGTACGGCGACTGGACGAGCAGCAATCTGAAATCGATGAAGGATATAATTTTGGAATATTCCATTACGCCGATGCAGCAGTACGCCTACACCACGGGCAAAAATTCTACCGATTCGGCTATGATAATAGACGCTATGGATATTCTCTACACGGGCAAAGTGGACGGGTTCTGTCTTGTGTCGTCCGACAGCGATTTTACCAAACTCGCGTCGAGACTGAGAGAAGCGGGAATGTACGTCATCGGTATGGGTAAGAAACAAACCCCTAAGGCTTTCGTCGCCGCCTGCAACCGCTTTAAGTTCGTCGACCTTATTAACGAAGAAGTGGCGCAGGAGATAGAGAAGAAAGTAAAGAAGACCGCCGCGAAAAAGACCAAGACAAAACCGAAAGCCGAACAGAATTCCACCACGCCGCTCGAAGAAGTCAAAAGGACAATAACGAAAATTATCGAAGAAAACTCCGACGAGAACGGGTGGCTATTGGCAAGTCTTGTCGG
>DJPE01000051.1:35367-35586 GCA_002439705.1 Christensenella sp. UBA6420 | reverse complement strand
CCGCCTGCAAAACAAGTATTCCGATTTCGATTACAGAAACTACGGATACAAAAGATTTACCGATTTTCTCAACAAAACCGGTTTCGAAACGAAGAGTATACAGGATTTGAACAACAAGAAAAATCCGACGGGTTCTCTCGTGTATGTCAAAATAAAGTAGCAAAGTACCGTTTCAAGGCGTTATTTCGCAAAAATAAATAATATTCGTAAAAATATATT
>DJPE01000051.1:0-35351 GCA_002439705.1 Christensenella sp. UBA6420 | reverse complement strand
CGCTGTGATAATATAAGTGAATATAATATATTTTAATTTTAAGGAGCATCATGTTAAGCGAACAACCCGACCCTGAACCTGACAGTATCATTTTGTCATCGGTATTCATCGTCCTACTCGTGCTGTTTTCGGGATTCTTTTCGGCGACCGAAACGGCTTTCAGCTCGGCAAACCGTACCAAACTTAAAGTAAAAGCCCAAGACGGGAACAAAGCGGCGCAGAACGCGATAAATCTTATCGACAAGTTCGATAAGCTTCTTTCGGCTATTCTCGTCGGAAACAACCTTGTCAACATTACTTTGTCCGTGCTGTTCAATAATATTTTCGAAACGGTAATACTTAATCCCGCCGTAAGCGGTATCGTATCGGTAGCTGTGTCTACGGTAATAGTCCTTACCTTCGGCGAAATCACCCCGAAAATGATAGCCAAAGAAAACGCCGAAAAAGTGGCGATGGCTTTCGGATATCCGATGAAAGCCATAATGGTTATTTTATACCCGCTTACGATAATTTTCGCCGGACTTAAATTTTTACTTAAAAAGATATTCAAGGACAAGAACGACGACAGAATTACCGAAGAAGAATTGCTTTCTATCGTGGAAGAAGCCCAGGAAGACGGCTCTCTCGATATGCAGGAAAGAGAACTTATTTCCAGCGCGATAGAATTCGACGACGCCGAAGTGCAGGACATTTTCGTGCCGAGAGTCAACGTAATCGCGGTCTCGGTAGATATGCCGATGGAAAAGATAAAAGCGATGTTTCTGGAACACAACTTTTCCAGAATGCCCGTCTATAGCGGTACTATCGACGGTATAATCGGTATGATACACAATATAGACTTCTTCACCGCATTGGAAAAAGGCGAAAAGTCCATAAAAAATTACGTCACGCCCGTGGCTGTCGCGACCGAACACATGAAGATATCCACCTTGCTGAAAACTTTGCAAAGACAGAAAGTTCATATGGCGGTAGTCGTGGACGAGTACGGCGGAACGTTAGGGATAGTCACGCTCGAAGACATACTCGAAGAGTTGGTCGGCGAAATCTGGGACGAACACGACGAAGTAATAAACTACTTCACGAAAGTAGACGACACGACCTATATCGTGGACGGCAGAGCGGAACTCGATAAATTCTTCGAAACTTTCGGCATAGACGAAGACGAAGCGGAAAAGTTCGATTCTCAGACTGTAAGCGGTTGGGTGATAGAACAGACGGGGGATATCCCGAAAAAGTTCCAGTCCTTCGATTATGATAACCTTACAATAATTGTAAACCGCCTTACGCAAAGAAAAATTCTCGACGTAAAGGTTAAGATTAACCCGCCCGAAGAAGAAACTTCCGACAAGGATAAAGACAAAGCGGAATAACCTTTCAGTCGTAAATATTCAGATTACTTTATTTAATCCGTCGATTTCGGCGGATTATTTTTGCGATTGCGTTTTTATTGTTACTTTAATTCGCTTTTATCTTCTTTAATTTCCGTTACCGTTTCTGGTTTGTTTTCGGGAGCGGATACGGGTTGTTCGTTCTCTATATTTATAGGACGAGTCAGCAAGGGACGTTTGCGTCTTTCGAATTTACCTATCGTTTCGTCTACCGTGTACACGAAAGCGAAAGTGTCTTCGTATTTAGATATTATCGTGCGGAGCTCGACTTGCTGATGATGGTTGACTACGCATACGAGAAGGGAGCGCTGCTGATGGCTGTAAGCTCCAATTGCGCTTACTTCGGTCACGCCGTGGTGAAGTTTTTTAAGGATTTCCGCTTCGATTTCCTGCGGGTGAGTGGTCACTATCATGAAGTTGCAGGCGGAGCGAGAACCTTTGCAGATGGCGTTTCCGACCCAGCCGGATAAGAAGCAGTACAGTAAGCACAAGCATACGGGTTTGTAATTATAAACCATTTTACCCGTTTCGGGGTCGGGTTCTCCGTAGACGAAATACGAAATGACGGCGACTATCGCGTTCAGGACGAAGGTCACGGCAAAGAAATTAAGAAACGGTCGAACCTTACTTGCGTATTTGCTGATTATGTCTACTCCGCCGGTAGAACCGTTCATACGGAAGCATATACCCATGCAGAAACCGTTAATTGAGCCGGCGAGCATACAGGGGAATATAGTGTCCACGTTACCGGCGTCGTACTGAAATCTTCCTATATCGAGTTTGCCGAGAAGAATGTATCCTACTGAGTACACTATGGTGAATACGAATGATTTTAAGGCGAATTCTTTATCTACGAGAAAAAATGCCGCAATACAAAGCGGGATGTTTATAATTATGGAAAAGTATCCGATAGAAAAACCCAACTTGTATTCCAGCATTACCGCGATACCGCTTATGCCTGCCGGGGCGAACCTGTTTTTTACGATGAATAGCTGATAAGCGAAAGCGTAAATAAGCCCCATTAACGCCACGACAAACCAGCTAAGAATGTTCTTTCTGCGTTTAGCAAACTGTGTTTCCGTCATAATTGTCCCTGTTGTAAATCGGCTTAACGGTTATAAAACCGCTATCCGACGATATTATAACAACGAAACGTGACAAAAGATATTTTGTCAGCAACTATCGTCGCTTACGTCTTTGCAAAAGCAAATCCGCCGTTTCTGTTGAAATACTGCGTTCGAAAACCCTTGCGAGCAAGTTTTCTCACTTGTATTATAACAACGAAACGTGACAAAAGATATTTTGTCAGCAACTATCGTCGCTTACGTCTTTGCAAAAGCAAATCCGCCGTTTCTGTTGAAATACTGCGTTCGAAAACCCTTGCGAGCAAGTTTTTTCGCTTGTATTATAGCGTGGGCTAAATTAAAAGTCAATATAAGTAATATATTTCAAAATAAAATTTATTTTATACTTATCCGTATAAACGTTTGCAAACGACACGAATTTTTTGTAAAGTGGTATTGCAAGAGCAAATCACTAAGGAGAACGTATGGAAAAACCTATCAGAAAATTCAACAAGGCGGGAGAATTAAGCTGGGTGTTTGCTATTATACTGGTTGCGCTCGGAGTAAGTCTTTGCAAGAAAGCCGACCTGGGCGTGAGTATGGTCGCAGCTCCGCCGTTTATCGTGTACGAAGCGGTCGGCAAATATTGGTCGGGCTTTTCGGTGGGGATGTTGGAATACCTTATTCAGGGCTTAGCGCTCATAGTTATGTGTATCGCCGTGCAAAAGTTTAACTGGCGGTATCTTCTTGCCTTTGCGTGCGCCGTTATCTACGGGTATACGATGGATTTATGGTTCCTTATATTAGGTAAAGACGCCTTTCAGCCTTTATACCTTCGTTGGATAATGTTGATAGTCGGCGACGCCATTACAGCGATAGGAGTCGCGTTATACTTCCGTACCTATATGCCCTTGCAAGTGTACGAACTGTTCGTTGCCGAGCTGTCGGACAGGTACAAACTTAACGTAAACCGCACTAAGTTAGTGTATGATATATCGAGTCTCGTGCTGAGCGCGTGCCTGGCGATGATACTTTTCCGCGACGTGACCACGTTCGATTGGAAGAGCATTTATTATACGAGCTATCATTCGATAGGTTTAGGCACGATAGTCACCACGATTATTAACGCCCCGTTAATAACTTTGTTCGGAAAACTATTGGATAAGTTCCTGAACTACGAACCAATGTTTCCCAAACTCTACAAAGTGTTAGCGAGAAGAGGAAATAAAGACGAAGAAAACAAGGAGGAAGAATGTCAGGTTTCAGAATAGAAAGCAGCGGTATAAAGAACGGCAGATTTGATTTAATCTACGGTCGCCACGGCAAGTGCGACGATAAAGGAATGGCGATTACTTCGCCCGCTATAAAGTTCTGCAACGCCCCGAAAGGCACAAAATCTTTTGCGATAGTGCTGGAAGATAAGGACGCGTTCGGCGTGAGCGGCTTCTCGTGGGTACATTGGACGGCGTGCAATATTCACTCCGATTTGGAAGACGACGCTTCCCGCACGAGAAACGATTTTATTCAAGGCGTAAACAGTTGGATTAGTATACAGGGCGGCAGAAGAAACCGCGACGAAGTAAGCTGCTACGGCGGCATGGCTCCGCCCGATAAAGAACACTTTTATGAAATCCACGCCTACGCGCTCGACTGCGACCTGCCCCTGAAAAAGGGCTTCTTAATGAACGAACTCTATCACGCAATGAAAGGACATATCCTTGCGAGCGACACGATAGGCGGGTGGTACTATTAGTTCCGACCACTCGACTCCGACCACTCGTTATGCGGGATTTTTCCGCAGTCGTTGCTCTTTGTGCGGAAAAATCTTTATCCGCATAAGTCGGACTCATAAGGAAGCGGGGTAAGTCCACCCCGCTTTTAGAATATGTTATAGATTATTCTAATGTTATTCGATTTCTTTGGTGTAAGCAATGCGTATGAGATGCTCCGCAAAAGTTATCCGCTATTGCAATTTAGTATTAAATACCATATAATATTTACGTTATTTTTTGATAAAAATCGGAAAGGAGTGCATTATGACGGAAAGAGAGATACTTGAACGGGCGAAGGGATATATAGACAGTCTTGCGAACGGAATAAATCCGTTGACGGGCGAGCCGGTAGACGAGAGCGACGTTATTAATAACGTGCGTATATCGCGGTGTTTGTTTTACGTTTCGGGGGTACTTGACAAGGTGTTGCACGGGGAGAAGAACGTAATTCCGAAGAACGTAAAGCGCGAGTTTGAGATTTCTGCCGAAAAGCTCAAAGAGTTTCAATATTCGGAAACACCGATTTACGTTTCCGAACTCGTTAACAGAATTTCCGCTTTGGTTGACGATGAAGATATGAAAAAACTGCAGGCTAAAAGAATTACTAAATGGCTCGTGCAAAGCGGTTTTATGGAAGAAAGGGTGGACTCCGCGGGGCATACGAAAAAGTACGTTACTCCTGCCGGCACGGAAGTAGGACTATTTCAGGAAGAGCGTGACAGCAGACACGGCAGATACCTTGTAACGCTGTATTCGATAAACGCGCAACGGTTTATAATAGACAATATCGAAGCAATATTAGCTTTATAATAAACCGTAAAAAAGGAACAGACTGCACGCAGGAAACGACCGTTCAGCGTTTGCGTTAAAATTTTTCATAGGATATAATAGTTTTACTTATTAGAGTTACTTTTTCGTACGGTAAGGAAATCGTTACGGGAAGCAATGGCTAAAAACGGTTAAGGGCAGAACTATTTATGATAATGAAAAAGAAAATAATAGCGATAATTATCGCGGCTGTATTGCTTATAGCGATAGGGGTTACCGTTACGGTATGTTGTTTGCCGAAAAAGGATAATCCCGATTTGCCCGACGATACGGGTAAAACGGATACCCCGGACGAACCCGAAAATCCGGATACGCCCGGTGGCGGAAACGAAGACGACGGGTATCTTAACGAAATTTTCAACGCAGGGGTATACAATCCGACCAAGGTATGGTATTCGGCGGAATATTTAGGGAAAGTCGAAAGGCGTTTACCCGAAGTGTCAAACGGCGGTTTGGACAGATATCCCGCGTACGGAATTACTCTTACCAATACGACCGACGAAGAAAAACAGGCTATTCTTAACGAAAACGCCGCTTTATGTGCGTCGACAAGCACTTACGACGCTATGGACAAGGACGGCAATCTGTATTTAAGCGGCGTAGCTACGGGGAAAAAACTATATAAACATACGGCTTCAGACGGACTGTACGAAGGGAATTTGTCCGACGACGAAGAAGCGGTAGTTAAGAAAATAACGATGCAAGCCCGCCCCGCAGGCAATCATATTACCGGTTTGTACGCTCCCGCAGGAGAAGTGGTTAAAATAGAAATGAGCGCGGAAGACCTTGAAAAAACGGGCGGACTTATCGTGCGTATAGGGCAGGCGTTACAGAACGGACAAGCTAACAATATCTGGATAAAGAAAAATTTTGTCCGTATGCCAAACCTACTTAACACGATGACGGCAAGCTCGGAAGTAACTTACGTCGGTTCGTTTTTAGGCGGTCCTATTTACGTTCAACCCGTCAACGCAGGAGTTAAGTTTTCCGTGACTATATCGGGAGCGGTACCGTACTGGCACTATATTTACGGATACACGACGGAAGAAGAATTCTACGCTACGAAAAATTCTTCCGCTCCGTATTTCGATATGGAGATATGGGACGACGCGGTTCGTCATTCGGGTCCGAAAGCGAGAGCGGTTCGGTTCGATTACGAACAGATTACCGCAGCCGCAGTCCTGTGGGATAAAATTTCCCGCGTGTCCAATCAAGTCCCGTCGGGATCGGCAGCGGCGATAGGCATTACTTTTTTGTACGACCCGTTCGTAGCGGCGGGGAGCATGGTGGCTTTCGTGGGGCGTTCCACCGTAAACTGTCCGCTTTACTGTATGACGGCGGCTCTGGACGCAGAGAGTGCCGTGGACAATTCTACCGACGCTTTCTGGGGCTGTATTCACGAATATAATCATCATTATCAGCGCTACGGTTTCGCTCCGGGCGACGAAGTGACCAACAACGCGGTCAGTCTCGTGTCTTACAGCCTTTTTACCCGCAATTCGGCAAACAGAGAAATCGGCAACGCCAACGAAGGAAACTACGCCGTCGGTTGGGACAGGTACACTAATCCGAGTTGGGCGTTAAGGCAGACTCTCGCAAACTCTTCCGCTAATTCCAATCTCGACAGCTACGCAAATTTATTACACTCTTTCGGACAGAGTTTGTTTTTGCAAGCCGCGAAAAACGGCAACGGTTCGGGCGGCGTCGACAATTGGTATAAAGCGGTCAGCGACGCAACCCGGTACGATATGACCTACTATTTTACCGAAATCCTGCATCAGACCATGTCGGATAGCGTTTTGGAAGAGTACGCAAGCAAAGGTTATCCCGCGTTCGTTCCCGTGGCGACTATTTATCAGACGGGAAGAAGTTACGTCATCGGCGGCAACAAGTATTACAGCCGCACGGCGCAACCTTACGGCATAGAAAAAGACAACGATTTTCAGTTGAATTTTAACGATACTATCGTGATACCGAGCGGTTTTAATTGGTCTATAAAAAACGTGACCGAACCCGAAAACGGCGTTCTTTACAAAGTAACCGACGGGGTATATACTTACACGCCAGACGAAAATGTGTCGGAATCGGGGAAAATAATAGTTACGCTCGAAATAACGAAAGACGACGGAGCGTTTTTGGTAGACGACGTCGATTTGGTGATAGAATTGCGACAAAAACAATATAAACCTACGCTTTTGGAACGGACGGTTTACACTTATACTAACGAAAGAATGTACGCAAGCCCCGTCGAAGCGTACGAAAACGGATACGCGGGGTACGAAACCGTGACCGACGGCGACAACGATAATCCCACGCAGAACGCCAACACCGATATATGGGTACCCGACCCGAAAAAGAACGCCGTTATGGAAGTCCGCGGGAAGTTTTACGTTCCGAGTAAAGGTAAATATCGTATAGCGATAAGGGGCAGACAGTACGCCGCGTTGTACCTGTCGTTCGACGGGCAGAATTACGAACTCGCCGCTAATATGACGAATTTAACCAACAACGTAGCTTTTCTAACCGATAACGAAAATAACTTTAAGGACTACGAACTCGAAAAAGGGCAGTGGGTCTATTTCAAGGAAATACTTTTAGTGACTTACGACCGTAGTTTCGTAGGTTTGGGCTTAGGGCTTTTCGACGGCGATAAAGTAAACGTAACTTACCTTAACGCCTATCGTAATACGTATTACCGTGAAGAGTTCGTTTCCGATTACTACTACGGCAGAAATTATACTTACTCGTATACCGAAAAAGTCGAAAGTAAACAAACCTTGATAGAAACCAATTACAAGCCGTGGGACACGAGCAAGCCGATAGATATACTGTTCGACGACGACGATACGAACTGGATACATTCCGACCGGTCGAATATAAGCGAAGAAACGCCCTTCGAACTTACCGCGGAACTTAGTGAAACGAAGAAAGCAAATAAGTTCGTAATCTACGGAGAACCGACTAGAAGGTATCAACCTAAAAATTTCAAACTGTACGTAGGCGCGGAACTTGAAAATTTGAAGCTCGTAGCCGAAGTCACCGACTCGGTAAGGGATAACGATAATATCACGGTAAATTTTGAAGAAACCGACGTTCGGTATTACAAACTCGTGGTTACGGATACCTGGGCGACCACGCAAAGGTTCAGATACATATCGTTCCGATGCGTAAAATTTTTCTATTCGATAGACGACGGAACGGTATTTTCGCCCGACGAAAAGATATTTAATTATAAAGGAAATTGGACTTTAAGCAATAAGTTTTCATCGTTCGGGCATTTGTACGAAGGCGAAAACGCAACGCTTTTTTTTACTTTCCGCGGAGAAAGGTTCGCCGTGTTTTCGTATATTTCCGACGAATACGACGGGTTCGAAGTCCTAATTGACGGTGAAGTCGTCGATACCGTTAAAATTAACGGCGAATGTAACGAACCCGCCCTTTCGTACTTATCCGAAAAGCTGTCCGACGGCGAACATATAATAACTATCCGCAGCAAGACTAAATTCAACGTCGATTCGATAGTCCTGTGGCAAAAATAAAGGAGAAAGACATGACAGCAAGACCCGAACTTGACGCAAAATTGTCGGGCGATGAATTCCGTAATTACTATTATCTTAAAGAAGAACTGACAGACTTTTGCAGAAAAAACGGTTTGCCCGTTTCTGGCGGTAAACCCGAACTCACCGAAAGGATAGCGACATTTCTCGACACGGGGAAAGTTACGAATGTATCTACAAGAAAGATACGTACCGTACTCGACGGCGAAATTACGGAAAGTTCGATTATAGAGCAGGGTATAACCTTTTCGGAAAAGCACCGTAAATTTTTCAAGGAAAGAATAGGCAAAGGGTTTTCTTTCAATATTCCGTTTCAAACCTGGCTTAAAAGTAATGCGGGCAAAACTTACGGCGAAGCGGTCGCCGCGTATTATATTTTAGTCGAAGAGAAGAAAAAGGTAAAACAGCCGATAGGAAAACAGTTCGAATACAATACCTATATCCGCGACTTTTTCGCAGACGACGGGAATAAGGGAAAGTCGCTTAACGACGCTATTACCTGTTGGAAGTACAAAAAGAGCCTGTCGGGAAGTAACCGTTACGAACCGTCCGACCTTGTTACTTTAAAGTAAAGTTCTTTATTCTATTGTAATTGATTGCGGAATATGTAATAATAGTTCTGCGGAGTAGCGTTAGTTAAGGCGGTCATCCGTAAATATAATTATAAATAAGGAGACTATAATTATGATAGATATACAAAGAATAAACTTTCTTGCGAAAAAGGCAAGAGAACAGGGTCTTACCGAAGAAGAGAAAAAAGAACAAGCTACACTAAGAAGAGCGTACATAGACAGCGTGGTAGGAGACCTGAAAAACCAACTCGACAACACTTATATTCTCGAACCCGACGGCACGAAAGTTAAGGTGTCGCAAAAGGAAATCGGCGACGATAAGGAAGAGAAAAAGGACGAATAATTAAATTCGTGCGGTTAATTTACGCGTCGAAAATTTTATCCGAAAAAATTTGAAAAAGTATCGTAAATTACTTGCGTAACCGAAAGTAATTTGCTATTATAATTACAGTTAGCAATGGCTAACTAAAAAATATGCGATAATCGGCAAGATAAAAGCATATTTATTTTTTGAGAGATAGTTAGCATAGACTAACTGAAAGATACAAGGAGCGGGAAGTGAGCGATACGGAATATCTGATGGGCAGAAATTGCGGAATAACTTTTGCGGGAATAAAACCTGCGAGCATGATTAGCGTAAAGAAGGAAGAATGTTCGCTTATGGCGGAAATCACGGGGAGTTTTTCCGACAGGGGATTTTCTTACGTTTGCCTTAAAAGACACGAAAAAAGATTCGTTATGCTTATCTACAACGAGTCCGCGTTAAGAAAAATCTTGTTTTCCGCCGAAATCAAGGACTTTCTCGCAGGGTACGGATACGAATATTTCACCGTGGACGAAGCGATAGTCCGTCTTAAAGAGAGAATGAAAAACGACGATTTCCCCCACGAGATAGGAATATTTTTAGGGTACCCGTTGTGCGACGTGAAAGGCTTTATCCGTAGTCCGTACGAAGGGATAAAACTTACGGGGTATTGGAAAGTTTATTCCGACGAAGTCGCCACCGCAAAGAAGTTTGACACTTACAAAAAGTGTTCCGAATGTATATGTAAAAGAATGGAAAAAGGCGAAAGCCTTGCCGAAATTTTCAAAGTAGGCTAATAAATTACCATTATCAAGGAGGATTTTTACAATGAAAGTAAACGTAGTATATTGGTCCGGCACGGGCAACACGGAAACGATGGCGAAAGCCGTAGCGGAAGGCGCGAAGAATGCGGGCGCGGAAGTAGCGGTAATTAACGTTTCCGACGCGGACAGTTCCGTTCTCGACGCGGACGCTCTTATTTTGGGCTGCCCCGCTATGGGTTCGGAAGAATTGGAAGAAAGCGAATTCGAACCGTTCTTCACTTCCATCGAAGGCAAGATTGCCGGCAAGAGAATAGGACTTTTCGGTTCTTACGATTGGGGCGACGGCGAATGGATGAGAACGTGGCAGGACAGAGTTTCCGCAGACGGAGCTACCCTTATAGCCGACGGCGTAATCGCCAACAATACCCCCGACGAAATGGCGATTCTGGATTGCAAGGACCTCGGCGAAAAGGCGGCGAAACTTTAATTAAGTTAATCACGAAGAAAATAGCGTTTCTTGATTTCGTTTGATTTCCGGGTTTCGGCGGTTGGTTTTTTACGACGAAACTCAAACTAAAAGGCACTCGTAGGGGTGTCTTTTAGTTTAATCGGAGCGTCTCAGGCACGTTTCTTTACGCAGTAAAAAACGGGAAAAAGTAATTTTACACAAGAGATATGGTAAAACGACTATAAAAAAGCGGATATATATCAGAGTTTTTTACTGATTTCACGAAAGCGTCGTCTACCGTACACCGTCGCAATACCTGTCATTATCGGCTATGCAAGGCGTTGCATAGCCGACCATTTTCGGCTTGCTCCTTTTTCCCGAAAAGCCAAAGCACTTTTCGGGAGCCTTATAAAATTCCTACGCTCCGTTTTCGCGAAAAATCAACGCACCTGTGCCACTCCGAACGTCGTAGCTATTGACATTCGGACGGTAAAGATATATTATTAAATAGAAAAGAAGAGCGTAAGCTCTTAATTTTCGGTAAGACGGTTAGTCACAACTAACCGCAATAAAAAACTAATGCGGGAGCGTATATGGAACACGATTACCTGAAAGAAACTTCCATACTTAACTTTTCCGACGGAAAAATCCGGTCGCTGACAGAAAATCGCGGGTGGAAAAATCTCGGAGAATACGAAAAGGTGAAAGCTATCTACGATTTCGTAAAAGACGAAATAAAGTTCGGTTACAACGTATCCGACGATATAAAAGCGTCGGAAGTGCTGACCGACGGATACGGACAATGCAATACGAAAGGTACGCTTCTTATGGCGTTACTTCGCGGGTGCGGAATACCTTGTCGGGTACACGCGTTCAATATAGACAAACTTTTGCAAAAGGGAGCGATGACGGGTTTCGTCTACAAAAAAGCTCCGCAAAAAATCTTCCACAGCTGGGTAGAAGTCCTGTGCGAAAACGAGTGGTACAATCTCGAAGGGTTCATTCTCGACAAGGACTATCTTGACGGGCTGAAAAGAAAGTTCCCGTCGGTAGGGCACGGAGAGTTTTTCGGGTACGGCGTCGCGGTAAAAGATTTTTCCGATTTGCAAGTTTGTTTTAACGGGAACGACACCTATATCCAAAGCGAAGGGATAGTCGACGACTTCGGAGTGTACGACAGTCCCGACGAGATGTATAAGGAACACGGGCAAAATATGAAAGGCTTGAAGAAGGCGGCTTACGCCGTTCTCGGCAGAAGACTTATGAACAGGAACGTAAATAAAATCCGCTCGGAAAAAGCTGATAATAAATAGGAGACAGTTATGAAATACGGTTTTATGCAAAAAGCAATGTGGGCGGGTTATAAAAACACGTTCGGGAAAGAACTTACGGAAACTTTTTCGGAATCGGAACCCAAAGTCGTAATGAAGGAAGCCAAAACTAAGTATAAAGAGATTTTGGCAGACGTGGACGAATTTGAGAAAGGAGACCGATTTCTTATCAACATTTTAAGTTGCGCCTTGCTGGCTTCGATTTTGTTGAGCGTAAAAAACAAATACACGGTGGAAGACGTAAGGAAGTATTACAAAAACGCCATGTGCAAAAACGCGCTTACGAAAATGGCGTCGAAAAAGAGTAAAGCTTACACCGTGAAGGGCAGAGAAAAACTTAAAGCGCAGGCTAAGGCGAGCGAAAGCAACAAAAATCCTTATTCCTGGATTTTTAAGGTGGAAGACGGCGAAGACATAAATAAATACACCGCTACTTTCTACACCTGCGGAATATGCTACCTTATGAAGAAACTCGGCTTAAAGGAATATGTCCCCGCAATGTGCACGCTCGATTACGATATAGCTGCTCTCAACAATACCGTGTTCACGAGAGAGTTTACCTTAGCCGGCGGCGGAAAATACTGCGACTGCCACTACGACCACAAGGGATAAGTAAGGCGTAGACGGCGTTCGTTTCCGCAAAATAAGGAAAAACGTAAGCGAAAGTTATAAAAAAATTGCAAAACAGCTCGCGAAGTGGTAAACTGTATATACGAAAAAACGGCGGAGCGGAATTTTTGCGAAAAGACGGTTCCGCAAGGAATAAGGAGATAACGGTGAACAAGGGCGAATCGGGAGAAATGTATCTGGAAACCATTTTGGTTTTGTCGCAAAGGAAAAGCGGCGTGCACGCTATCGACGTGGCGGAAGAATTGGGGTATTCCAAACCGAGCGTGTCGCGCGGAATGGGACTGTTAAAAAACGCCGGACTAATAGAAGTCGATAAAGACGGCGAGATAAAACTTACCGCTGAAGGCTTAAAGAAAGCCGAAGAAATCTACGACAGACACCGCACGCTTACCAAAGCTCTCGTAAAAATGGGCGCGTCGCCCGAATCGGCGGAAGAAAACGCCTGCCGTATAGAACATGTAGTAAGCTCCGACGTATTCGAAGCGATAAAAAAGTTCGCAAACGAATAAGTTTCAACGTAAAAAAGGAATTTATTTTTTCCCCGTAAGTAAAGTAATCGTTACTTACGGGTTTTTCTTTTTATAAAAAAGTTCTGCCGAATTATCTTGCGAGAAATGTATTGCAAGCGAAAACAAGCTCTTATATAATAATAAATAAGGGATAACAAAAAATGACCGTTGAAGAGATACTTGGATATACCGAAACGCTCGGCGGAACGCACGATAATCCTTTTTCGGGCGACGAAGCGACAGCCGTGTTAAGAAACGGCATAAGCGGAAAGTGGTTCGGAATAATACTGCGCGTCCCCGCGTACTTTTACGGCGGAGATAATGCGGAAGACTGCCTTAATCTGAAATGTTTGCCCGACGTAGCGTATCTTCTCCGAGAGAAATACGAGAATATCCGCCGAGCGTACCACATGAACAAGGAACATTGGATTACGGTAAGGCTCGACGGGAGCGTTCCCGACGAAACTATCAAACAAATAATGAATTTAAGCTACGAAATCGTAGATAAAAAAAGGAGAAAATAATGTATCGTAACAATAATATGCCGACTTACAGAGTAAACGGAAGAGTTATGCCGATGAGAAGCATAGTAAATTACATCAAACCCGATATGGAAGGGGAATTGAAAAAGTACCGCAGAACCCGCACTCTTTGCGGAGTGGGATTGGCGTTGTGTTCCGTGCTGTTCGGAATTATGGGGGCGCTTATGGGCGTTTTGTTTACGGATAAACCGTGGGCGTTCGTGTTCGTTCTTGTACCGTTCTTCGGATTTGCGGCGTGCGGTTTCGGTCTTACGACTTCGATGATGAGAGTATCGTACGCGAATATAATAAACGACCTTATTCAGAGAATAAAGAATTTCGACAAGATACTTTTGGTAAAACTCGCCGATAATTGCAGCGAAGCCGAAACCTACGAAGTGGTCGATAAGTTGATTAACACCGGCAATCTTCCCGGGTATCGTATGGTGGGAGAACTTATGGTCGCAAAGGAATCGGTAAGTGCGTCGGTAAGCGAAGCAAGGGAAGAATACGACAGATATATGGGCGTGCAAAAGGTGGTAAACGTCGCTCCGCAATATTCCGCCGTCACTGCGGACCCTTACGCTACCGATTATAACGCCGCTTCTTCCGAAAAAAACTTCTGCCCGTCCTGCGGAAAGGAAGTAGACAAGGACGACAGGTTTTGTCCGTCCTGCGGAAAAAGACTCTAAAATATAACTATATTTATAAATAACGCCGTATCTGCGGCAAAATTAAAGCCCCGACCGTCGGGGCTTTTTTATAGTAATTTTTATAAAGTCAGACCGAGAACGTAATCTACCGACACCTGATAAAGTTTCGATAGCTTTACGAGCAGTTCCAACGGAATTTCTCTCTTTTGCGTTTCGTATTGCGAATAGGTATTCTGTTGCACGTTAAGATATTCGGCAACGAACGATTGAGTATAACCGTTTTCCAAACGTAATTCGCGTAGTTTCAAGTCCAACATAAGTTAATAAGTAACGCTGCGTACGGCTTGCAAAAAAATTTTTCATTTTCTTGCGAAAGTCTTTTTTTTCGTTTGAAAAAAATAAATCCGTATGCCGAGCCGCCGCGTTGTCAAATCCTTGCAATCTTTTTTTCTTCTTTACATTATAAAAATCTCATTTCGAGATATTGACACCTATCTCAAAATGAGATAAGATTAGCATGTATCACGATTCGATTTCTATTCGAAAAAGGAAAAAGGAGAGCAATATGAAAAAAGGAATAGTATTTTTTGCAGTTATCGTGACGTTGCTTACCGTAGCTACGTTATGTATGGCTTGTTCGAACACCCCCGAAGAGCCGCAGCTTGCCGAGTTTCAGGGCATTACGTTTAGTTCCGTCACCGTAAATTACGACGGAAAGAGCCACGAAATAAAGGCGGACGGCGTTCCCGAAAACGCAAGCGTCAGTTACAGCGGAAACGCAGGTACGGAAGTGGGCGAATACAACGCTACCGCAGTCGTTACCGCCGAAGGGTATAAACAAGCGACTTACACCGCGAAACTTACGATAAACCCGCCTACCGCGGAGACCGTGGTCGGAGCGAGAGCCGCGGCGAACGAAAGTAATAAAGAAAACTACGATTTCAGGTTGCATTTGCAAGGTGCGGTAAATTTAGGCGGATTCAACGGTACGGCTAACGGCTACTACGACGGACAATACAGATTTAATAAGGACACTTCCGAATTGAGCTTTTCAAGAACCACTTCGGGGAGTCTACTTTACGATTCGGTCGAGTACATAAAGACCGAAGGGGATTCGAGAATAAAAATGAAAACCAACCCCGACGGCGACGTCAAGAGTATAAGCGTCATACCGAAGGAAGAAGAAGGACTCACTATGATAAACTTGCCTTTCGTCAAAATCGTCGACGCATTAAAGGCAAGCGATTTTAGCGAAATCACCGTTTCCGACGACCCGAATTTCAAATTCAAGGCGAAATTAAACTTTGCCGACAGTACGGAAACCGACGGCATACTCGGCGTTCTCGGTAAAGGCGGTTCTAAAATAGAAATGGGAAGCGTCGCTTTCACCAATCCTTGCGGACTCGATTTTTACTTTAATCTCGACGGAAAAATGGTTCTTAACGAGTTTGCGTTCGGCGCGGAAATAAAGTTCCCCGTCAAAGGCGTTCCCGTAGGGTTCAGAATAACGTACACGCAACATAACGGCGACAGCACTATAAAGATGCCGTCCACCACGGGGCTTTTTATAACGGAAAGCGATATAAATCGCGAACTCGGCGTGATAAATTCGGCTTTTTCCGCAGTCACCGACAGCGATACCTATTCCTTGGAAGTCGACGCGAAAAACGAATTCGACCCCGGTTGGAACGTTACCGCGACCGTAGATAAATATAAAGGCACGATTTACAAGAATACTTACGACCTTGACGGAAATAATTTCGTCGCGTTCAATCACTCGTTCGAATGTAAAACTCATCTTGACGACGAGTCGAAGGAAACGTATAAGTACACCTACGGCAATATTCAGGACGGCACCGTGCACAAAATATCCAGGACGGGTACGAACAAACAGGAAGCCGCCGACGGAGTGACGGTAGCCACGCAGACTAATCTTTTCGTAAAGAATTTCCTTTTCGCGTCTTCCGACGTAAACTGCATAAGGAGAAGTTCTGAAAACGGCTCGACTATATACGAAATTCACGTCAACGACAGTAAAACCATCTCGGTGAACGAAACGGTGGCAGAACTCGTCAACTCCAACGACGAAGCCGACGCGAAAAAAGTCGACAACTATTTCAATAAAAACAACTACGAAATAAACGATTCCTGCGTGACGATAGAAATGAAAAACGGAACTATCGTTTCCGCCGCAATAAAAACGGAAATAAGATACAACCCCACGACTACCGATTATCAGGACCAGATAATAACCCTCACCGACGAGATAAATATAATCGTCAACGCAAAAAAGGATAAAGCAGCCGATTACAAAGCCCCGAAATACGTAGAAACGAAACTCGGTTCTTACGGTTTGAATAATGCTAAATTCTATATTAACTAACCGTATCTGAAGATTTTTGCAAACGAAAAGCGTCCCGATTTTCTCGGAACGCTTTTTTTCGAACTTCTAAAATTTTTTATCCTTAACTTCGAGTTCTACTCGGAACTTTACTCGGCGATAGCCGAACTTCGCCAAAAAGGCAACTTCACTTATTTTGCGGTAAATTCGTTCGGCGTCAGCCGAAATTCGCAATAAAAAAGCAAGGCGGACTGCCTTGCTTTTTATAATCGGTCGGTATTATAAGATACCATAGGACATCATCGCGTCCGCAACTTTTTCAAAGCCCGCTATATTCGCGCCGATGACGTAGTTTCCGGGGACGCCGTATTTTTCGGCGGCTTTTTCAACGTTATGGAAGATGTTTACCATAATGTTGTGGAGTTTTGCGTCGACTTCTTCGAAGGTCCAGAAGATACGCTGACTTGCCTGAGCCATTTCGAGAGCGGAAGTAGCCACGCCGCCTGCGTTTGCGGCTTTTGCGGGAGCGAAAAGAATACCGCTCTTCAAGTAAAGTTCCTGAGCTTCGAGAGTGGACGGCATATTCGCGCCTTCGCCGACGGCTATTACGCCGTTGTCGATGAGTTTTTTAGCAGAGTCGGCGTTGATTTCGTTCTGAGTTGCGCAGGGGAGAGCGACGTCGCATTTGATACCCCATATTCCCGAACAACCTTCGTGATATTCGGCGGTGGGGACGTAATTAAGGTATTCTTTTATACGCTTTCTTTCCACTTCTTTGATTTGCTGCACGTAATCGAGTTTTATTCCGTCTTTATCGTAGATATAGCCGTTGCTGTCGCTCATGGCTACGACTTTCGCGCCGAGTTCCTGAGCTTTTTGCACGGCGTAGATAGCCACGTTTCCGCTGCCGGACACTATGACGGTTTTTCCTTTAATAGAGTCGTTTCTTGCGGTTTTTAACATTTCTTCGGTGAAGTAGACCAGTCCGTAACCGGTAGCTTCCTTTCTCGCAAGGCTTCCGCCGTAGCTTAATCCTCTGCCCGTGAACGTGCCTAAGTGAGCGTTGACGGCGTTTTTGTACGCGCCGAACATGTAGCCTATTTCTCTCGCGCCTACGCCGATATCGCCTGCGGGTACGTCGGTGTCTGGTCCGATGTGACGGGTAAGCTCACGCATAAAAGCCTGGCAAAAACGCATTATTTCGGCGTCTGATTTGCCTTTCGGGTCGAAATCGCTTCCGCCTTTGCCGCCGCCTATCGGGAGACCGGTAAGACTGTTTTTAAGAATTTGCTCCAGCCCCAAGAATTTTATTATAGAAAGATTGACCGACGGGTGGAAGCGGAGTCCGCCCTTGTAAGGACCGATTGCACTGTTAAACTGCACGCGGTAGCCGTTGTTTACCTGTACTTTGCCGTTATCGTCGACCCAGGACACGCGGAAAAGAATCTGGCGTTCGGGTTCTACGAAGCGTTCGAGAAGAGCCGCTTTTTCGTATTCGGGGTGTTTGTCGAATACCAACGACAGAGAATCGAGTATTTCCGTCGCCGCCTGTAAAAATTCTTTTTGTTCGGGATATTTCTTTTTCAGAGTGTCGAGTACACTTTCTGCATATTTATTCATAGAGCCTCCAAAATTATCAAAACTTATTATATCTTAGCGTAATCGAAATATTCGTGTCAAATATTATTAAAAAAATAAGGCGTATTTTTACAGATTTTTTACAGGTTCGGTCCCTGCCATTATATATAAGGAAAAGGAATATTCCGCACGCTCTGGTGAAAACCTGTCGGAAAATAGGGAATAATACTGTCGGTGACGATAAGTCTGACGCGAAAAGCTAAGTCGTAAATGCTCGTAATAGCGGCAAATCGCACGCCCGGAACGGTCGGAACGAACCTTTTCTGAAAAAATGTGAAGCTATTTGTTGTAATTATTTTTCAGATATGCTATTATATGTTATACTCTAAAATAATGAACAATTATGCTCATATTAAATAGGTGGTAACATGAAGAAAAAGCTATTGATTATTATGACTGTACTTTTGGCTGCGTTTCTCGTGTTCGGCATGATCGCTTGCAGCGATTACGTCAAACCCGACGAAGACAGCGACGACGCAGAGACGATTACCCGTACCCAGCTCGTCACTAACGGTACTTTCTACAACGCGACTTCGTCCAATAAAGACGACTATCTCAAAGGCACCGTAAGCGGTTGGACCGCGACGAGAGGCAGCCTTACCACGTCGGCTAACGGCGTAGCGATGGGCGTAGTCGATTTAAGTAACGAAGAATCCTATAATCTTAATAAGGATAAGTTCTTCCAGGACGGAAACGTAAGCAATCCCGGCATCGACCCGAATACTCCTTACGACACCGACGACGACGGCAATCCCACTACGGAAAGACAGGATAACAACGCGCTCGTAATCGCGTCCAGAGCGGAAGCGGGCAGCTTGTACTATAAAAACTCCACTTCCTTTACGTTGGAAGCGGGCAAGTACTATTTGTTGCAGTATTCTATATACACCAAGATCGATATGACCGACGTCGAAGAAGCCGATAAGGCGAAGAAAGGCGCTTGGGTTCATATTACCGGCGGCGTGGAATACGTAGACAGCTGCATAAACACCAACGAACAGTGGGAAACGCACTATCTCTATATAGAATCCAACAAAGATAAGTCCATATCCTTAGACGTAAGACTCTGGCTCGGCAACGGTCCCGCTACCATCAACAAAAAAGCCAACGCGTACGTAACCAAGGGCGTAGCCTTCTTTGATAACATTATTTGTAAGGAAGTAACGAAAGCAAGCGACCCGACCTACAACGACGGAACCGAGCTTTCTCTCGTCGACGAAAACGGAAACAGCGCTCACAAGAATTTTGAAACTTTGCAAGCGAACGCTATCGCCGCTAAAAGCACGATAGGTTTCGAATCCGCATATTATCTCATCGATACAAAACTCGAACAGTTCACGGAAACCACTCCTACTACCACCAACGCAATAAATTATTATTACAGCTTCCGCGAAGGCGTTTATACTTCGCTGAACACCAAAAACTTCAACGTAATCAAAGGTAAAAGCGGACTTTCCACTTCCGAACAGCCCGCTATGAGCAACGCATATAACGGTATGGTCGATTTTTCCAGACTGTATGCGGCAGGCTCGACCGAAGACAGCAAGGATACCTATTCGCAGTTGCTTTCGTCCAGCTATAAGTTTGTCGCTCCTACCTATAAGGAATGGAACGAGTATATCATGAACGGTAATATCCGCAACATAAACTCGCTTGACGAAACCAAAGCCTTGATGATATTCAACAGCGATTTGTCCGGTTTAGGCTTCTCCACCAAGAATTCGATAAAAATCGAAAGCAACAAGTATTACAGAATAAGCGTTTGGGCGTACGTTTGGAGCCCCAAGACGGAAGACGGAAGCGACTGGGCATGGCCTACCACCGACAAGCCCGAAGCTCCAAAGGAATACACCGAAGCTCAGACCGTAATCGTAGCTTACTACGACGGTACGACTACGTTCCCCGGAGCGACCGCTTTCTCCGAATATATTAAGGAATTGAACGACGAAGAAAAGGGCAAAATTCAGACCGCTCCCGCGAGCGCGACTTTGGTAGACGATATCAATAATTTTGCTAACGGCGACGACCTTAAAGCCGATATGATAGGCGCCGGATACGACGAAAAAGTTTATTCTTCTTTCAAATTCTATCATATTTATAACAATTTCGACGCTTATGTCACCGCCGGCAAACTTCAGGCGGACGACGCAAACTATATCGAATACAGATATTTGAGCGAACGTAATACCTTCGTAACCGGCGAATGGAAAGACGTAAACGAACTTATCGTAAAGCACGACGAGTACAACGACGCTCTTACTTCCTACATGGCTAAATACGAAGTATGGAAAAACAACAACGAAAAGCCCTACGCAAAAGTTAAACTTACCGGAGCAGGCGAAGACATCGTAGAAAAGACCGAACTTTGCAACCAGGGTTGGGAAGAACTTACTTTCTACGTAAAAGGCAACCAGCTCAGCGCGCGTAACCTTACTATGGAATTCTGGTTCGGCGAAGGCAGCGCGACCGAGTACGAAAACCTTATGTTCGGCGGCGTGTTCTTCGACGATATTTCTATCGACGAAGTGACCGAAAGCGATATAGCCGCAGGCAAGTCGTGGCAGGTTCTTTCTCCCTTGTCCAGCGTAGGCGACCTTGAATTCGGCGGACTCATCAACGACGAAGACACCGCTTCTTACTGGGAATACGAACTCGCCGACAAGGATACTCAGGCTTCCGACGACAGCAGTAAAATCGAACTTGCTTCTTCCGAAGTAAGCGATATAGACCCTATCGTAGTAGACGGAAACACCGTAAGACTGAGAGAACTTATTTATAAGCACACCGCAGCCACCGCGTCCGTTTTGACCAGCAAGGCGGGAGCAAACCACGAAAACGATATTAAAATTTTGCCGAACAAGGCATACAGATTCGCTATCCTCGTCAAGACCGAAGACATCGAAGACGGCAAGGGCGTAACCATTAATCTTATGGGTGGCTCCGATGACGACGAAGAAAAGGCAAGCGTATCCAGCATAAGCGGATTTAATTCGGAAAAATGGAAAGAAATCGCTTTCTATATCATGGGCGACGCGATGGAAGCCAACTACGTCGGATTACAAATCACTATGGGTAGCGGAAGCCGTTTCGACACGAGTAACTACGTTAAAGGTAACGTTTATCTCGCCGTAGCTAACTGCACCGAAATAAAATACAGCGAATACAACGCTTCCACGAAGAGCGGCGACGAAGTTAAGTCCTACTCTTTCGCGAACACCGCTACCGCAAGCGAAAGCGTAACCAACGGAAGCTTCTCTTCCATAGACTACGCTTCCACCGACGATAAAGAATTCGGCGAAGACGGTAAACTTGTCGGCGTGGCTACCACTTCGAGCTGGACGAAAGGCACCGCCAAAGAAAACACCTTCAACCAGGTCGAACTCAACACCGTAAAGAACAGCGAAAACAATTACACCTTAAAATGGAATTCCGTAGTGGGCGTAGACGGCGAAGGCAACACCACCGATCCTACCTATTACGAAGTATATGCGCGCTTCCTTGAAGGAGAAGGTTCCGAAGCCAAGAGCGTAGAAAGACTATACAAACTTATTGCGGTAGAAGACGGCAAGACGGAATATTTCTTTGACGTCGATATGACCAACGTAAGAAACACTTCGTTCAGAGTAAGGGGCGTAAGCGAAAAAGCAGTCGGCGCGTACAGTGCGTATAAGACCGTAGGCGTAAGAGCCTCCGACTCTGAAGGTAACGTGCTCGTCACCGAAGCCGAAGAAGTAGAAGGAAAGAAAGAAATCAAAGCGGGAACTATCGCTAACGACGGCACGTTGTTCGCAGATTCCGACTATAAGAGTCCGTACGATACCGTATTGATGATTAAGAGCAACTACGGCGTAGGAATAAGCATGACTTCTTCTTCCAAGACTCTCAGTGCAGACAAGTATTATCTCGTATCAGTATGGGTCAAGACCGTAGACGGAGCTAAGGCTGCCGTTACCGTAAGCAATATAAGCAAGGTTCTTACCGCAGACGTCGGTGACAACTACGTCGGATACACCGAAATCGACACGAACGGAGCGTGGACTCAGTACTGCTTCTACATTAAGACCGGTGCGTCTTCCAGCAGCTTCAAGCTCGAATTATCCTTAGGTAATCCGTACGCGACGAAGACCACTAAGACCAGCGATCTCGTGAAGAAAGCTACCGCTACTTATAACGACGCAGACCTGTCCGCAGGTACCGTTTATTTCGACGCGGTAAGAGTTCTCGAAGTGGAAGAAAAAGAATATAACGACGAACTCGAAAAGGGCGAATACAACGAAGACGGCACCGTAAAAATGCACGACTTCGAGTATCTCTACAACAACAATAAGTACGCTATAAGAAATCTCGTTTATACCGTAGACTCCTTCGACTCCTTCACCGAAAATACCGTTGAAGAAGGCAAAGACGGTTACAACTTAGGTAACACGCCCAACAACTACGACTGGAGCAAAGCTACCGACGCTACGGGAACTACCGAAAGCGACAGACTCTACGGCGTATACAATAACTCTTCCGATATAGAAAAGTTGGAAATGCTCTACAAGAACGAAAGCACCGACTCCGAAAATCCCGGCTACGACAACGTGTTCGAACAGTTTATGCCCGAAAACTTCGACATAAGAGAATTTATCACGATGTCCGGTTACAACAGTCTCGTCATGAGCAACAAAGTACCGTTCGGACAGTCTTACACCACGACGAGTTCTTCCACGATTTCGTCCAAGTCCTACTATAAACTTAGCTTCAACGCAAAGACCTTACTCGCTAAGGAAGTTAAGGGCGACGACGATACGAAGACCTACTCTACCGACGGAGTAAACGCAGAATTCAGATTTATGCAGAACAGCTCCACCGATAAGTATCAGTCCATTCTTATAAACAGCTATGAAGAAAAGACCTATACTCTCTATATCTATAATCCGAGCAGCTCTTCTTCTTCCGCTAAATGGGCGTTCTATCTCGGCGCTAACGAAGACGAAAAAGACACCACGGGAACGAAACAGCTCCTTATGGGTATGATGGTAATCGACCAGGTAGAACTTACTACCGTTACCGAAGCCGACTTCACCGCCGCTAGGGCCGCTTACGAAGCTCTCGACGAAGACGGACAATTGAAGGCGAACACGAAAGTATACAGCTACGCCGAAGACGCGACCATAGACGATGACGACGATAACAACGACGACAACAATACCGACGACAACAAGACCAGCATTTGGGACAGGGGCGACGCATGGTTGCTTATCTCTTCGATAGTTATTGCGGTAGCTATCATAGTGGTCGTAGTCGTAGTTATCGTAAGACGTTGGAAGAAGAAACATCCTAAAGAAGTAGTCGGCGAAAACGTGGCTAATCCCGCTAAGGAAATCAAAGTCGTAGAAACGCCGTCCGTAGAAAAAGTGGACGTCGAAGAAGACGAAGAATATTCCGACGTAGTAAAACCCGTTTACACTCAGAGAGTCGTGAAAAAGGGCAAAGGTAATTATAAAAAACCTAACTACAAGAAGAAAAAATAAATCTTCCTGAAATAAAAAAAGAGCGTCTGCTGACGCTCTTTTTTTTTGCCGAGCCGTTAACTCGGCGGTAATTCCCAAAGTTGTTGCTTTGGCGTTATGGTAAGTTTAGTGAAGTTCAAAGTTACACTTTGAGTGAAGTTGCCGCAGGCAGTGAAGTTATCGCAAGCGATAGTGAAGTTCAAAACCAAGGTTTTGAGTTAAGGATAATATTTAAGAGAAGAAAATATTTTATTGTTTTATTGATTATCCTTAACGCCGAAATCTTTTATTTTGGCAATTAACACCCGTAAGGGTAATTAACTCCGCTCCGTAAGGAGTGGAAATTAACGCCACGCAGTGGCAATTCACGCCCGCAAGGGCAATTAACTTTAAAACTATATCCATAACTCCAAAGCAATGGCTTTGGAAATTAACGCCACGCAAGTGGCAATTAACGCCCGTTAGGGCATTTAACGCCAAACTCCGTTTGGCAATTAACTCCACGCAGTGGAAAACAGCGTTTACGACGCTTTGGACGGGCAATTTTTTATTTTGCGGAGTTTTATGAAGCCTTTTACGTCCACCAAGTCCGTACACAGGCATAAAAGGCAATAAGAAGACACACCGCCGAACGCCGCCGCAAATAACGCTACGGTAGGGATTTTCGAGCCGAAAAAAGAGTACAGGCAGTCTGACATAAACGCAGACGGGAATATAAACAGCGTGACCATAACGAGGTACTTTATAAATCCGAAAGAGAAGTTCACGTTCTTTTTTAATGAATAAACATTCAGTACCGAAGTCGTTACGAGCGAGAAGAAAGTGGCTACTGCGACGGAGTATATTCCGATATACTCAGGAAGGATACAGACTAAAATAATCATTCCAACGTTGCCGACGATGTAGTTTATAAAGGAAGTCATTTCTTTACCTATTGAATTAAGTGCCGACTGCGTAAGCTGCGACAGGCACATAGGGAGCATTATATACGCTGCGTATTGCAGGTATTCGCCGCTTTGCGAGTCGGCGTATAGGAAAGTCGTTATTTCCTTGCCGAGAGCTATGTACGCCACCATAAACAGTCCGCTCACGAGAAAAGAAAAGTTAATGCCGTTGTTTAAGTGACGGTTTAGTAAGCTATATTCTTTCTTCGCTCCGTTTGCGCTCATTTCGGGAATAAGGACGATGGTAAGGCTTGCGATAACGGCGTTCGGAGCAAGCAGCAAGGGGTTAGCCATGCCGGAAATACGCCCGTATGCTGCCGTAGCTTCCGCTGCAGTCATGCCGAAAGAAAGCAATCGAGCCGGCAGAATAAAGGCTATAAGAGTGCCTATAAGGGAAGAGAACATTCTCATCGCCGTGACGGGCAAAGACGGAAGGAGTATCTTTTTTATAGCCGACGGTTTAGTTATTTTGCCGCCTTTCGCGAAGTACATAACAAAGAGTATTATCGCAATAAAAAGGTCGCTCGCCGTGAAAGCGAGAGCTACCGCATACGCCCCGTAAACGCCGCCGATAACGCCGCTTATGAAAATAACGCTGAAAAGAATACGCAGGATTTCTTCTATCGTTTCGGTAGTTGAAAAGGCGGTGAATTCTTTTTTGCCCCAGAAAAAACCCCTTATGACGGAATATATCGTCGTGGACAAAAGAGCCGGGATCGTTACCAGGAAGACGGGAAGAGCGGCAGGCTCGGAAAACAGAAAGCCTAAGTAGTTTCTCGTAAGGGTAAGCACGAGTACGCATGACAGAGAAATTATCGTCCCCAATACAAGAGCGGAAGTTACGAGATTATAATCCGTTCGTTCTTCCACGGCGATAGTTTCTGCGGTTTTTCTGCTAAGTACGAGCGGTATGCCGCTTGCCGAAATCGAAGCGAACAGGAAAAATACGCTCAGAGCCATTTGATATAAGCCGATGGCTTCCGCGCCGAGAGTTCTCGACAGGTAGATTTTGAAGACGAAACTTATTATTCTCGTGAACACGCCGAATACCGTCACCGTCGCGACGGAAGCAAACAATTTCTTTTTTCTCATATCGAAAATATATGTAATAAAATAAACGGGTATGATAAGGAGCAAAAGATGCGTTTTATTTTTATTTCCGCGGCGTAAATAAACGAGTTTGCTTGACTTTGAAGTTATAAAAGCGTAAGATAATAACTAAGCTGAGTAGGTAAACGGCGTTAAGTGCCACGGAACGGGATGTTGACTGTGGACGAAAGGAAAAATTCCTGCGGTCGTTTTCCGCATCCGTATGCGACAAGTTTATTTATATAAATAAGTTTCTGCGGACTCTCCTTAATATCGGGAGGTCTTTTTTATGTCAAAAGAAAACGCAAACGGTTCCAAGAGCGAGAACGGAATCGTATCGAAAGAAAACGCTCGTTTCGACGAAACCGCGGAAAAGCACGAAAAGAAAAGAAAATCTTTGCCTATAAAGATTTTGTGTTATACGGCGGTATTTACGGCGCTGAGCGCGATAGCTAATATCTATACGCTGTTCGTCGGAGCGGGGGGAGCGTTTGCTTTGTCTCTTACCTATATCCCCGACTTTTTCGCGGGAGCGTTACTCGGTCCGCTGCCGGGACTTATCACCGGGCTCGCGGGAGATTTGCTCGGATGCTGGATTGCGCCCAAAGGCGACCTTAACCCGATTATTCTCGCGGCGAGCGGGTTAATGGGACTTATCCCCGGAGTGGTATTCAGACTCTTTAATAAATCCCGTTTGAAAAAATCGTATCTCATCGCCGGAATAGTAAGCGTAATTTTAGTCTACGGCGTCTGCACCACCCTTAATACTATCGGCTTGTATCTGTTCTACTTTAAGGGCGTCGGCAGAACGCTCGAAGCGGTATTTATGTTAAGAATGCCGAAACAAACAATAATTTGGACAATAAACGCAGCAATTATTATACTGATGCTGTATCCGATGAAAAAGATAGTTAATGTATAGTTATTTGTAGCTTATGCTACCGATAAAACAATTTCTATAAGAATACGAATAATCTGCTCGTCGCAAGGGCAACGGAATTTGACTGGCCTTGCGACGACAAAATATTGATTTTTTATAATCTTTTTGAAATTATCGCGAAAAAAGTATTGAAAAAAATTTATTTAATATGCTATAATATGCTTAACTAAATGTCGAATACTGATTTGCGCAAGGATTGCGCGCGGTATCCCGGTCCGACAGGCAGAGAGAATCGGACGCGAAAACGGCGTTTTGCGGGGACGATGAAGTTCGCCGCGAAAGGGTTTTCGCAAGCGGATATATAGACTTTGGCGGGGAACGGTTCCGATAGAAAAGGCGGACAAAACGAAGACTCCGAAGAGCCTGCGCGCGTAGTTAGGTCGCACGACGTTGGTTACATATATTTTGGAGTTGAGTTTTTATGATATATAAATTTTTGAAAGGAGTAGTGAACTCGTTGGTTCGCCTTTCGGAAAGGGTTGCGCACACGCATACGCGCGTCGTTCCTTTCGCCGACAGAACAGCTGCAGAAGAAAGCGATTATTGCTGCGCTGCCGAGTGGAGTAGCAGAGTCGTTTTTCTCAACGAAACGTGGGATTTTTGCTATTTTAGCAATGGTTTAGCAAAAAATATCTTTGATTCCGACAAGGCGTCATACGTCGGTATAAGTGTGCCTTCGTCTTGGCAAAACGCCGGAATTACAGACAAAAAGTATCTTGAAGGATACGCTTTTTCCGCGTCGGGAAAGAAAATTCCCGAAGGTAAAAAGAGCGGAAACGGCGTAGGAATTTACCGCAGAAAGGTGGAAGTCTACGACTTTACAAAGAAGTATTTTCTTACTTTCGACCGCGTTGACGGCTATTTCGAAGTCTACGTCAACGGCGATTTGTGCGGTTTTTCCTACACGGGAAAAGGCGAATTCGACGTCACAGACAAGCTTGTTTCGGGAGAAAACGAACTTCTCGTTCTCGTAAGAGAATACACCAAAGCGTCGTTTATCGAAGGTCAACGGCGTTTCGCTTCGTCTGGAATTACCGGCGACGTGTACTTTACGTTAAGGAACGAAACCTATTTATCCGACCTTGCTTTTTCGTCCGCTCTCGTCGACGGCGTTTATAACGCTCGCCTTACCCTTTATACCGAAGGCGAAAACCCCGATGCCGAGATTCGTTTCTCGTTAGAGAAAGACGGAAAAGTTATTTTCGACGAAACGAGAAAACCCGAAAAGAAGATAGAATACGATTTCAGTGGCGAATTTATCCCTTATCTTAACGAAAATCCCTCTTTATACGACTTGTTCGTAACCATTAAGGAGCTCGGAGAAACTATAGAATGTTCCCGCTTTAAGGTAGGCTTCGGCAATCTCGAATACGTGGACGGCATCGCATGCTACAACGGTCAGCCCTTAAAGATTTACGGCGTGGACTATAACCCCGTCTATAATGCGCAAAGCAAGCCTATGACTTTCGAAGATTATAAAGCGGATTTCCTTACTTTGCGTAAATTCGGCTTTAACACTATCTGCACGAAGACTTATTTGCCCGACAGCGTGAGAAGACTTGCACTTACAGAAGGGCTTTACGTCATAGACGAAATTCCCGTTTGCGTTGCGAATGAACTTTACAAGAAAGGCAAACGTAATTTTGTAGCCTACGATACAGAATATAAGGATTTAATAGTTGCCAAAGCACTGGACGAGTATAATATAAACAAGTCTTACAGCAACGTTATTGCGTACTCTTTCGTCAATGCGAAAGCCGACACGCCGAACTTTGCCGCCGCAGTCAACGCCTTGAAAGAAGCCGCGGACGTAAGAGTGTTTATTCCCGAAGCTAAGTCAGACGAAGCCGCTGTTATCGTCAATCCTACCGTGGACGACTTTATCGACGAAATCAATAAAGTCAGCGCGTCCCGTCCGGTCTATATGGCGGACTACGCCGAAAGCTTCGGTATCGGCAATGCCGGATTATCCGAATTTGCGGAACTCGTCGAGAACACGCCTTGCGCTATGGGCGGTTGCGTCAGCAGCTTCACCGACGATTTTATCGAAGGGGTTTCCGCTTCCGACGGCGGTATGTTTACAATAGACAGAAAGCCGTACGCCGCCGCATATTGCAACAGGTTTATAGCTCGTCCCGTAAAAGTTAAACTTGCGGGCGAAGACAAGATAGAGATTTTCAACAACTCGTATTTTAACGATACGTCTTACATAGACGTGATTATTTCCGTAATAGCCAACGGGAAATTGCGTTCGAAAGTTAAATTAAACGTCACCGTCGAACCCAGACAGTCAAGGGTCTTCGACGTGTTTATAGGACATAAAGACGGCGATATGTACCTTAACGTGGAGTGTTTCATTAAAGACACGGAAGAACTTTTAAGTGTCGAGCAGGTGTCCGTTCACTCCGATATGGTCGGTTTGGATAATCTCGAAGAAGGCAAAAATAAGCTGACCGTCACCGAAAAATTCGACGTAGTCGAAGTAAGATTCGACGCGGGTTCGGTCAGATTTTCCAAAGTTACGGGAAGTATCATAGGATATAATCTCGGCGGAAAAGAAATTCTTAACCCCATCGCGAGCCGCAACGGCGGAGCTTGCTTCAATACGAAAATAAATCGTCCGTTCGTCCGCAACGTGCTTAACGATAAATACTACGTCGCAGATTACGAAACGGTCGGATTCGAGCTTTTTGAAAAAGAAAACACCGTAGACGTCAAGATTACGCAGATTATTAAATTCCGTAAGAAAGCGGTTTACACCGTGACCGATAATTATACCGTCCACGCTAACGGCGTAATCGACTTGAAGAGTTCGTTGGTTCCCGGTAAGAAATGTCCGTCCACTTTGGACTGCTTCGGGAAACAACTCCGTTTCTATCCGTCTTTCGAGAGAGTCACGTTCTACGGAAAAGGCGACGGCGACAATTATATCGACCTTTGCGCTCATTCGGTGATGGGTATATACGATTCCACCGCTTCCGAAATGGGCAAGGCTTGCGCTTTCGGTCAGGAATGCGGCAATCGTACCGACGTTCATTACGTCGTGGTGAGAGATAACGACGGCGACGGAATTATGGTAGAAGCTACCGTCAATCCCATGCAGATCAGAGTGACGTCCGCAAGCGACGACGAGATAGTCAAAGGATATAAGGAAAAGAGCCTTGTAAAAAAGAGCGGCGTGTACGTCGACGTAAACGCGGTAGTAAGCGGTTATGGCAGCGGGAACGGAGCTAAACCGCTCGCAAAATACACCCTTATGAGCGGCGAACAAGACCTTAATATAAGAATAGTTCCCGTAATAAAAGCCAAATAACAAATCTATCCGAAAATGAATGTAAAGCGACCGAAAAATCGGTCGCTTTTATCTTGCCGTATCTGTTGCTTTTCCGCAAAAAATTAAATAAACGGAATTCCGAGAAAGGTCTGGCTTTCGCATTTCGGGCATTTTAACGGTTGTTTCGCACCGTCGGACACGAAACCGCAGTTCTTACACTTGTATCCTTTATATTTGATTTTTGACTGTTTGGTATCGTTTTGCATAATAATCTCCTTTTTAATTATTTTTCCCGATAAGCAAGTTTGTTAGTCGTTGATTTTTAATATTATTTAGGTTATAATTATTTTTATGGAATACGTTTCGTTATACAGAAGGTTTCGTCCCGATACGTTCGATAAAGTCATCGGACAAAATCACATAGTCAGGACGCTGACAAACCAGATTAAAAACAACAGAATAGGTCACGCTTACCTGTTTACCGGTACCAGAGGTACGGGAAAAACTTCCTGCGCCAAAATTTTCGCGCGCGCGGTAAACTGTCTGCACCCGAACAACGGATCTCCGTGCGGCGAATGCGAAGTGTGCAGAGAATTAAAAAATCCCGCGAATATCGACGTTATCGAAATCGACGCCGCCAGTAACAACGGCGTGGACGAGATAAGAGAACTTAAAGAAAACGCGCAATATCGTCCGACGATAGGAAGATATAAGGTGTATATAATAGACGAAGTTCACATGTTGAGCCCCGCAGCGTTCAACGCTCTTCTGAAAACGCTCGAAGAGCCGCCCGAACACATAATCTTTATTCTCGCGACCACCGAAGTGCAAAAATTGCCGCAGACTATTCTGTCGCGCTGCATGCGTTTCGATTTCAGATTAGTAGAAAAGGAAGAACTTATTTCTCTTCTTAAAAGAATTTTCGCCGAAATCAACGTTCCCGTCGAAGATAAAGCTCTTGCTTTAATGGCGGCAGGGGGAGAAGGAAGCGTAAGAGACACTTTATCCCTTGCCGATATGTGCTTATCCTACGGCGGCGATAAAATAACTTACGACGACGCTCTCGAAGTGATGTGCGCGACCAACTTTTCCACTTTGGACGAGCTTGCTGGCGCAATTCTCGACGGAAAGTGCGGAGATGCGTTAAGACTTACGGGTACGCTCCTTTCTTCGGGAAGGAACACGTTAAGCAAAGACCTTGCGGCGTATTTTATGAATATGCTCAATATGAAGAACGTGAAAGGCTCCATCCCCGACAATCTGTCGGAAAACGACGCCGCGTTGATAGCCGCAAGAATGGACGGGTATTCCAATTACCGTATTATGAGAATAATCGGCATAATGTGCGCGCTCGAAAGCGAAATGAGATACTCGACGCAACCAAAGATAGTAATGGAATCCGCCGTAGTCCGCGCGTGCGAACTCGTCACCGACGTAACTAACGAAGGACTCGTCGAAAGAATAAAGGAATTAGAAAAGAAACTTGCCGAACTCGAAAAAAACGGCGTCAGAGTATCCGCCGCCGAAAACGTCGCGGTAGAAGAAAAGCAAGAAAAACCGTCCGAACCCGAAGTGAAGAAACCCGATATAAACGAAATATTGAGTTCTTTCGCGGAAAAGCAAGTGGAAGTCGTATTCAGCGACGAAATGCATAAAAACGACGACGAGTCGGACAAAGCTATGAATATTTGGCACAAAGTCGCCGATAAGTTGGACGAAAGCGACGAAATGATGCTGAAAATGGCGGTCAGAAACACCCCCGACGTGAAATGCACGATAGAAGGAAACAAGTTTGTGGTAAAGACTTTCGATAACGCCATGATAGAAATACTCAACCGCCCCAACAACGCAAAACTCGTTCAGGATATAGTGAATGAATGTTCGGGCGGCAAATATGAATTTTTATGCGTTCGCAATACTAATAAAGACGACGCCGTAAAACCCGAAGACAGACTTACATTAAATCAACTTTTTAACGGGGAAGTGAAAATTCGCCCCAGAAAACCCGATTTTAATAAAGATAACCGCTGAAAACAAACAATTCCCCTGAACGGAGCAAGAGAGCCTTAAAAAAACTTCAAGGCTCTCTTACTATATGATAAGGGGGAAAATTATGAGCTGTTTTATGCATTTAGTTTAATTTATATTTTCCGTAAAGTCCACCGTATCGCTGTAATTAAGCTGTATTTTACGGGTAAAAAATTAGTAAAACGGCGAATATCGGGTAAAATCGAGCAATATATATCTTCGTGTATTTCGGAGGTTCGATGAAAAAGATATTTGCAATAATTGCGTTGTGCTTTATAGCCGCGACGTGTCTTTTTGCGTGCGATAAACCCACGCAGAAAACGGAAGATAACCAATACGAAATAAAAGTAGATTATTCGGAAGAAAAACTGTCGTGCGAGCAAAAGATTACGGTGATAAACACTTATAAAGAAGGAATAGAAGAGTATGTGTTTTTATTAAGCCCGAACGCTTACGCAGAAGGCGCCGTAAGCAAAGCGTACGTAAAAAAACTGCCTTCTTACGGTTCAATAACCATATCGGAAGTTAAATTAAACGGCGAAAACGCCGAATTCAGCGTGGACGAAGACGGATATTATATGTCGGTAAAGACCACCCCGCAAGCACTCGAAGCAAAATCCGAGATAGAAATGAAATACGAAGTGGTTTTACCCGAATGTAATTTAAGACTCGGCAAGAGCAAAGGGTATATAAACGTAAGTAATTTTTATCCGCAGCTTGCCGTATACGGCGAAGAAGGTTTCAGGAAGGACAGATTTTTCTATATTGGCGACCCGATTTTAAGCGATATAGCCGACTTTTCGGTGACGATAAACCTTCCCGAAGCTCTCGTAGTAGCTTGCCCCGGCGAAGTGACCGAAAACATATCCGACGGTGTGAAAACCATTACCGCAAAGTGCGACGATTTCAGAGATTTCGCATTCGTCGCTAACGAAAATTATACGGTAAAAACGTTGGAAGCGGACGGCGTTACCATTAAGTATTATTCGATAAACGGCAACGATTATACGACCCTTGCCGCCGACGTAATAAAGACTTTTTCGGAAGCGTATTGTAATTATCCTTACGGAAATTACGTCATCGCGGAGACGTCTTTCTCGCCCGACGGAATGGAGTTTTCGGGTTTGAGTTTTGTAGCCGACGATACCGATAACGCTACACAAACGATAATTCACGAAACCGTCCATCAGTGGTTTTATAACGTGGTCGGTTCGGACAATATAGAGTCGCCGTACCTTGACGAAGGACTTACTACATTTATGACGGAATACTATTACGTTCTGTGTGACGAAAAGGAAAAATTCGACGAAGGAATGAAGAAAATTTCCGACGCGTACTTTTCTTACGAAAGGTTGCAGAAAATGAGAGGGGATAAGGGTGACTTGTCGATAAATAAGAGTATTTACGATTACAGCGAATACGGTTATTCCATGCTCGTATATTACAAGACCGCGATGATGTTCAACAATCTTTACGAAACCGCCGGCAAAGAAAGGTTCGACAAGGCGATAAAAAATTACGTCGAAGACAATTATATGAAGAGAGCAGATATAGATTCTCTTACCGCGTCGTTCGGCAGAGCTATGAAATGCGACGTGAAAGGTCTTATCGACGGTTGGTGCGGCGGAAGCGTAACCACGGCTAAGTTCTCATAAACGCAATAACAGCTGCAGGATTTTCCTAAAACAGCTAAAAACGACGAAAGCCGTCCGGATTGAGATAAGTTCGGGCGGTTCGTTATTATGCTTGACCTTGCGACTAAATATTGATATAATATAAATAAATTTATTTTATACATATAAGGAGAATTTTTTCTTATGCCGAAAGTTGTATTAGACTGGAAAACAGCAGCTGATTTTGTTACCGACGCGTTCGTAGGCGTGGGCGTACCCCGTGAAGACGCGGAAATTTGTACCGACGTTTTGCTCGAATCCGACAGACGCGGTATCGAATCCCACGGTTGCAATCGTTTCAAACCTATTTATATAGACCGTATCAACGACGGTATCCAGAACCCCGTTACCAATTTCGAAATCGTTAAAGAAACCGAAACCACCGCAGTGGTAGACGGACACGACGGTATGGTTCAGGTAATCGGATATAAGTCCATGAAACTCGCTATCGAAAAAGCTAAAAAGTACGGTATGGGTATGGTAGTCGTTCGTAACTCCTGCCACTACGGTATTGCGGGGTACTATCCCACGATGGCTTGCAAAGAAGGTTGCATCGGTATCACCGGAACCAACGCTCGTCCTTCCGTCGCTCCTACTTTCGGCGTCGAAGGTATGTTCGGAACCAACCCTCTTACCATCGGTATTCCTACCGACGAAGAATTCGACTTCCTTATCGACTGCGCTACTTCCATTACCCAGAACGGTAAGATCGAATACTACGCAAGAATAGGAGAACCCGTTCACCCCGGCACTATTATAGATATTAACGGTAACCCCGTTGAAGGCGACGCGGGAGAAGCGTTGAAGGCTATCCGTAACGGCACCGCGGCTCTTACCACTCTCGGCGGTATCGGCGAAGCTCTCGGCGGATACAAGGGATACGGATACGCTATGGTAGTAGAACTCCTTTCCGCAGTATTGCAGGACGGTATCTACGGCAAAGACCTTAACGGTAAGAACGAAAAAGGCGAAAAGATACCTTATCATCTCGGTCACTTCTTCATCGCCATCGACACCAACCACTTCTTGGGCGAAGAACTCTGCCGTAAGAAAGCGGGCGACATCATTCGTTCCGTACGCGCTTCCAAGAAAGCACCCGGATGCGACCATATCTTCTCCGCCGGCGAAAAAGAATGGAACGTATGGCAGTCCAGAAAGGACAGCGGCGTACCCATAAACGAAGCCGTACAGAAAGAAATGAGCAAGGTTCGCGACGACCTTAAATTGAACTACGTATTCCCGTGGGAAAAATAGTCGATAATATCGATTAGTATCGAAACTTATGTCCCGTCGACGATAAGCCGGCGGGACGTAACGAATTATATGGCAAACAGACGATTCAGAAACAACAGGAAACCTTCCGTAAGAAACGATTATAATCCGCCTTATCCCGCCGAACTCATGGCAGAATCGGTGGATACGTTGAAATTACGGGAAGAAACCGCAAATCTTTTGAAAACCGCAGGCATAAGCACTCTGCGCGATCTTGCTGTACGCGAAGAAAAAGATTTTTATCGCATACACACTTTCAATAAAAAGAACCTTCTCGACGTAAAGAACGCTTTGCGTGCGAAAAAAATAACAATAA
>DJPE01000021.1:26136-32440 GCA_002439705.1 Christensenella sp. UBA6420 | reverse complement strand
TTGTTTCGGTGTTCGTATTATTCCCATTTGGCGGAGAAGGCGGGATTTGAACCCGCGCTACGATTACCTCGTACTACTCCCTTAGCAGGGGAGCCCCTTCAGCCACTTGGGTATTTCTCCAGCTGAATTATTTTATCTTTATAGATAATATCACAACGTTACGCCGTTGTCAATAAAAAATAGGCTTTACGTTCCCATTTTTACGGTCGGAAATTATCGTTGGTTCGTTTCGGTAAGTTTCCGTTCGAGTTCCCGCAACGCTCTTCCCCTATGGCTCACGGCGTTCTTCTCTTCGGAAGTAGCCAAGCCGAAACTCTTTTGCAAATCCTTGCTGAAAAACAACGGGTCGTACCCGAAGCCGCTCGTTCCTTCTTCAGCGTAGAGAATACTGCCTTCCGTTCTGCCTTCGACGTAGATTTCTTTCCCGTCGGGATAAAGCAAAACTATCGCCGTCACGAAATACGCGCTGCGGTCTGTTTTACCTTCCATATTCTTTAACAAAAGTTTTTTATTCGCCGCGTCGCTGTGTTCTTCCCCAGCGTACCTTGCCGAATACAGTCCCGGCGCACCGTCGAGAGCGTTTACGCAGAGACCGCTGTCGTCTGCAATTACGCAAGTTTTGGTTACGTCTAATACGGCTTTTGCTTTAAGATAAGCGTTTTCACGGAACGTTTTTCCCGTTTCTTCCACTTCGATATCCAGGTTCAGCTCCTTCAAGGAATAAATCTCCTTGAAGAAGCCGCCAAGTATTTCTTTTATTTCCCTTACTTTATTACCGTTATTACTCGCGATTACTAATTTCATCTTACGCCTTGTAAATATCGGATTTTTTCGGCGGTTTGTTAAAGAATCCGCCTATTATTCTGCCCCAGCCCGTAAACGGTCCTTCGTTGCAACGAGCAATAAGTCCGTCGATAACTTTCTTCGGGACCATACCTTTCGTCATCGCGTAGCAGTTGCGGAGCGGCATATCCATCGCGGCGAGTCTGACCATCTTCTTCATAGATTCGGACGTGTCTTTCGGCAAAACCAAAGTGGAGCAGTTGTATCCCGCCCATTTAATGAGTTTTCCTACCCAGCACACGTCAATGTCGCCGATAGTGGCGTTATACCCTATCTCGCCTTTTTTAAGCGGTCTGTTTTCGATAAGTTTACGACCGAGCAATTTTTCAAACCCGTCTTTGCCGTAATCTTCCGCTTTGTCGAGTTCGTAATAGTCTTTAAGGACTTCTCTATCCTGCGGTTCTACGTCAGCCGTTCCGTTTACGAAGACCTTTCCTTCAAGACGAATATCGCGGCTCGACGCGCCGACGAGAATTTCAAATTCTCCGCTTTCGACAACCCAGTCTTTAACGTTGACGTCGTAGAAAGCGAAACTGCGCTTATTGAGAACGACGGTAACTTCTTTGCTTTCGCCCGCGTTAAGATAAACTTTCGCAAATCCTTTCAAAGCCTTTTCTTCGCGGAAAACGGTACTTTCTATGTCTTTGACGTAAACCTGTGCTATTTCCGCGCCCGCTCTGTCTCCGACGTTTTTGACGGTGAACGTAACGGTCAATTCTTCGTTTTCGTCTATCTTCTCTGCGGAAAGTTTCAAATCGGAATATTCGAACTTAGTATAGCTCAGACCGTAACCGAACGGGAACAGAACTTCTTTTTTCGCCTTGTCGAAATAGCGGTATCCTACGTAGATACTCTCTCTGTATTCGACCGTCTGCGGTCCCATCTGATAATACTTGTAAGCGGGGTTCGTATCGAGCGAAACGGGATAAGTTTCGGCAAGTTTTCCGCTCGGATTAACTTCGCCGTACAAAAGTCTGTAAGTAGCCACGCCGCCCGCACTGCCCGAGAGATACATATTAAGTACCGCTTTAACGTCGTTAAGCCACGGCATCTCCACGGGAGAACCGCCAGCAAGGACTACAATAACGTTATCGCAAGTTTCGGCGAGTTTTTTAATGAGTTCGTTATGCGAATCGGGCATCGAAAGGTGGGTACGGTCGAAGCCTTCGCTTTCGTATTCGTCGGTAAGTCCCGCAAAAACTAACACCTTATCGGCGTTCTTTGCCACGGAAACAGCTTCTTTAATTTTATTTTCGTCGGCTTTATCGGACGCGCCGTAACCTTCGGAATAAACGTATTCCGCATTTATGCCGTCGAGATAATCGGTAAAGGAACAGAGTTTGTACGGGTTTATTTGCGAAGAACCGCTCCCCTGATAACGCATTTTTTTTGCGAGTCCGCCGATAACGGCTATCTTTTCACCCTTACTTAAAGGCAATACGCCGTCGTTTTTAAGGAGTACCGCTCCGTCTGCGGCTATCTCCGCCGCCGTTTCGAAATGAGCGTCGTAATCGCATTTCTTTTTGCCTGTTATTACTCTGTCGGCAAGACACTTGTCGATAAATTTCAACATTCTCATAACGACTTTATCGAGTTTTTCTTCGCTTAGTTTTCCGCTCGTCACCGCTTCTTCTATCTCTCTGTCGCAGATACCTTCGTCGGTGGGCATCTGCAAGTCGAGTCCCGCTACTATGCCGGCGACCCTGTCGTTGACCGCGCCCCAGTCCGATACCACTATACCGTCAAATCCCCACTCGTCACGGAGAATATCGGTAAGTAAGTATTTATTTTCGGCGGCGTAAACGCCGTTAACGGGATTGTACGAACACATTACGGTATAGGGTTTCGCTTTCTTAACCGTGTTTTCGAAAGCGGAAAGATAAATTTCTCTCAAAGCTCTTTCGTCCACTTCGCTGCTTACCGACATACGTCTTTTTTCCTGCGAGTTGACGGCGTAGTGCTTTAAGGACGTGCCCACGTTTTTAGCCTGCATCGCATTGACGTAAGCGGCTCCGAGTTCTCCCGCCAAAAACGGGTCTTCGGAAAAATATTCGAAGTTTCTTCCGCAAAGCGGATTTCTTTTTATGTTGATTCCGGGGCCGAGAACCACGTCCACACCCTGGTCAATTGCTTCTTCCGCTATAGCTTCAGCCATTTTCTTAGCCGAGTCCACGTTCCAGCTCGACGCAAGAGTAACCGCAGTCGGGAAGCAAGTGGCTTCTTCGCTTACCTGCATAACGTTGGCTACGTCGGCTTCAAGGACTTTTTCTTTACGCATTCCGTGCGGTCCGTCGCTCACTCTGACGCTCGCTACGCCTTTATCTTTTATCGGCGTGGTCTGCCAAAAATCTATTCCCGAGCATAAAGCGCATTTCTCTTTTAAGGTTAAACTTTTAAGTATCTTTTCAAAATCAGGCATATTGCACCCCTTTTAACAAATTATATATTTATATTAACATATATAACGCTCTTTACGCAAGACCGAATTTCAAATAGCCGTTATCCCCTAGTAAAAACGATTTCATATTCCCTTGCTAAGGCGCGTGCCACGTTCTCCGTCGCAAAAAGCGAACTTACCGCTAAGATGGCTACAAAAGCCGACGTAAACGAAATAAATAAAGCGAACGCTTAAACACAGTCATCGCAAACGCAGAAACCGCAAACGACTTTGGCATATTTATCGGTTATCGAATATACCACTTTTGCATATTCTGAATTATTCAACACTATTATAAAAAGAACGGCTATTGACCCCAAAGGAGATAACTCGAATTTACCTTTTCGCTTTATTCTCGTGTCTTCACGCGTAGTTTTCACGTACTTTTACGAGTACGTACTCCCTCGTCAGATTTCCGCAAACGGAAATTTGCGAACAATTCTTCCGTTGGAAGAACAGTTCGCTCTTCCTTGGGGGAAGCACTAAAAAAGACAGCCGATTTACGACTGTCTTTTTTAGTGGTGACCCCAAGGAGATTCGAACTCCTGAAGCCGCCGTGAGAGGGCGGAGTCTTAACCGCTTGACCATGGGGCCACGTCAAAGCGATATTTATTGTATCATAGCATTATTGATATTTGCAAGCAAATACGGTGTGTTTTATTCTGCGGAGAGTTCTACTTCCGTTTCGCTCTCCGCGTTTTTATAGTTATTCTTCGTAGACTTTGATACCGAACAGGTCTTCTTTTATCACGCCGTCTACGGTGACGATATAGCGGTATTCTTTGGTTTCTTCCAAGGACGACCACTCGTTCTTCCTGTAAGCCGCGCCTACGATGGTTCCCGCGTAGACCGTGCCGCAATCGTTTATGTCTAAAGTTCCGTTACCGATACCGTAGCTTAACGTCATCAGTCCGTCTACCTTACCTACGTAACCGCCGGCGTAAACCATGCCTACGTTCCTTACCGTAATCGCAAGTCCGCTGATACTGTTCTGAACTTTGCTGTCGGACTCGAACATACCGCCTAAGCCTTTTCCCACGAAGCCGGATACGATCACCGTCGTATCGTACTTATCCGCGCCTACTATGTCGATTTCGCCGCTTACGGTAACGTTACGCAACGTGCCGCTGCTGTTTATTACCGCTATCGCACCGAAGGTTAAGGTTTCGCCTCTTAATACCGTTCTGTTGTAATAAACGTTGATACCAAGGTCGGTTATACTGCCCGCATTGTCGTACACGAGTGCGTCGGTCACGTTCATAAGGGACGACAACGTGCCTTCTTCCGCAGACCAGCTCGACTTGTTCTTACCGTCGATGCTGCCCGTAAACTTCAATCCGTAACCGATAGTCCTGAACGCGGTGCTCGGATTTTCGTCGCTGAACTCGATGTCGTTAGCGATATTATAGTGTGCGTAAAGCATGTGTTCTATCTTCTTGAACTCTTCTGCCGTGGTAACTTTGAACTTATCCGTAGACCTGCCGAGTCCTTCGAGATAGTACAGTTTGTCGCTGACGAAAACTTTGTTAAACACATTCGTACCGTCGCTGAACGTGGTGTTGCGCATTCCGTCGTCGTCGAAGGTAACCATATTTATCGCTCCGCTTACGGAATTGTTCGTTATTTGTCCGTTGCTGTATGCGTTGTCTTTAACTGCGTATACGTCGGAAGAACCGTCTGCAAGCGTTCCCGTAGCAGCGATGGCTCCGATTTCCGCACTCACGGATTCCGCTTCCACTCTGCCGAGAGCGTATATGGCTTTGGTGTATTCGATTTCCTGACTGCCCGACTGAACTTTGACCGTGCCGCCCATCTTCGTATTATTGGAACGACCTACTATTCCGCCAACAGTCGCTTTCTCTTCGGCGATTACTTTAACGTTGACGATGCTGAACGTATCGTAGATTTCGCCGCCGACCGAGATACCCGCTACGCCGCCGGCGTAAACTACGCCGCCCGTTATGTTGAACGTACCGATTATAATAACGTTGCTGATGACGCCGCCGAGCAACTTACCTGCGATGACGCCGCCGTATACCGTACCGGAACCGGTTTCCGCAGTAATTTCTACCGTGGGCATAATAACGTTAGTAACCGTGCCGCTGACCGCCGCAAACAAACCTAATACGTCGCCGTCGGATATATCCGCTCCGTCGAAGGAATTAAGTTTACGCCCCTTACCGTCGAACTTACCGCCGAATACTTTGTGTAAGCCGATAGCTTCGCCGAAGCCCGTCATATCGACGTCTTCGCTGAGTTCGTAGTAAAGGTTGACGTACCCGTCGATAGCGCGGAGCTGTTTCTGCGTGGTGACGACAAACGGACTTGCCGCAGTGCCTAAACCGTTCTCGAAATCGCCGTTCGCACTGATATCCGCCCCGAAATCGGTATACAACTTTCTCAACACGAAGTCGCGTATCCTTTCGCCCGCAACCGTGTACGAACCAGTAGCGTCGCTCGTAACTCCCACGAACGAGTCGTGTCCGACAGACTTAATCGTGCCTTCTTTCGTTTCGGCGTTACTTGCCGTTCCTATAAAGCCCGTCTTTACTTTGTCGTTTACGAAAACGTTGTTTTCAAGGTAAACGTTGTTAGTATACACGTCGTAAACTTCGTCGGAAACGAAATTCTTTTTCTCCGCGTCGCCTGTTACCGCGCCCGCGTTGACGGAAGCGGAAACGTTATAGACGGTGATATGCGAATAAGTATAAGTGTATCTTATCGTGGCTTCGCCGCCGAGATAACCTATAAGTCCGCCTATATTGCCGCCCGTAAGTCTGTTACCTTTGTTTGCGATAGTTACGTCGGCGAATACCTTTCCGTCCCTGTCGCCTATTACGCTCGCGCCCGTTACCTTACCGGCAAGACCGCCTACGTTGGCGTCGGAACTTAAACTTTCTATCTTTATATCTGCGGATACTCTCACGTTCGCGACCGTTCCGTTTTCTATTACGGAAGCAAGCACGCCCACGTCGGTTCCGTCGGTAACGACTATTTCGTTATTTACGTTCACGATAAGGTTCT
>DJPE01000021.1:10116-26094 GCA_002439705.1 Christensenella sp. UBA6420 | reverse complement strand
AACAAGCCGTAACTGCCGTTTACCTTTCCGCCGTAAAGCGAAATAACGTTGTTCTTGCCGTCAAGGCTTCCGTTGAACACTTCTATTTCGTCGAATTCCGCGCCTAACTCAATATTGTTTCTGAGTACGAACGCATTGTCGTAATACTTGTAAGGCGTACCGAGAACGAAACTTCCGGTGCTTCCGCTGAAATCTTTGTAGTAAGTCGCGGAAACGTATTCAATATCTTTAGCGTCGTTTATGGAGTACGGATTATCGACTCCGTTCGGTACTTCCGCTCCGTCTTCCACGGTTTCGTCGAAGTACTTGACGAGAAGGACCGTTTGCGGATTGATAAGACGGAAGCTGTCCGCGTTGCTACCGTTTACTACGGTGTTCACGAGATACCCGCCTATCGCCATATTTTCTGCAGAAACGCCGTTTCCGCTCATATCCGCGTAACTTACGGTAAGTCCTATGGATACGGTAAGCTGTACCGTAGTACCCGACGAGTCTTTACCCGTATAGGTGTAAGAAGCGGTAGCCGATACTTCCGCTTTGTCCTGCGACTGACGGTAAATTACCGTGCCGCCGTATTTTACCGACAATTCCTTGATAAAGTATGCGTTGACTTTAAGGTTGCCGTAGGCGAACTTGTAATTAAAGCTGCCGCTCGTTTCGTTACTTACGTCGGCGTTTTCGAACGTACTCTTACTTTCGTCGATAAGAATGCCGTTTTCGTCGCTCACGCCGTAATCGGTGTATCTGTGATAGTATTTATCGGATACGTTAGCGGCGTAACGAACGGTAATCCTGTCGCCGTGACGGTAGATATAATCGTCGCTCGACATAATCTTTTCGGTCGTTCCCGTTACGTTGCCGTCCTTGTCGTAAACGTTTATAGTCTTGATTATCGTGTAGTCGGCGAATTTAAGGCTTTCTTCCACGATATAGCGGTCATTGACGACGAACGGTAACAACTGCGAAATGCTGACAGAGTATTCCGTGCTGTCCACATTCATTCTGTATCCGAAGTCTTCGCTTGTCAAGTGCGACACGAGTCCGCCCTGTCCTTCGACTATGGACTTAATATCGTCTGCGGTGGCAGCCGTAGCTCCCTGATTGTCATAAGCGGAACTGCCTAAAATATATTCCATACCCGACTTACTTACTATCTTGAAGCGGTAAATCTGATTTTCCACTATCGGCTGTCCGATTATCTTAACCTGACTCGTAGTGTTGTTGTCTATCCACGTCCAGGTGTCGGGCGACAAACCGTTGTCGTACGCGTAGTAAATGGTGTATCCGCTGTCGCTTACCCTGTCGCTGAAACGGTAATTTTCGCCGTCGCGACGCAGAGTACCCACTTTAAGGTTAATTGCGGTGTCGGAAGAAACGTACCAGCAGTTGTCGGGGTCGCTCGGATCCCAGTCTGTGGACTTAGTACCGGTAATGCCCGCCACGTAAATGAACGGAATATCGTTGTCTATCGCGACTTTTGCCGCTTTATCGTTGGATTTGCCTGCGCCCGAATAAAGTTTTATGTCAAGGTCGAACATCTTACTCGTCGAATCGTAGTAAGAACCCGCCTTGCCGTCGCTTCCGGTAAAGGTAACGTCGCGATAATCGTTGCTGACGACGTAATATCTTTCGAGCGGAACTTTATCTTTATATCCGACGTAATCGAAAGTTTCGTAAACGTAACCGTTGATAGCCAACGTAACGCCGCTGTAATTTATCGAAGATATAGTTACTTTTATTATTACGGAATTCCTGTCGGTGAAAGTGCCGTAAACGTACTTCTTGGCGAGTATTCTGTTGATTTCGTCTGTCTGACTGTCATCGAGCGAAGCCAGTTTGTTCTGTTCGTACTTGTCGGCGGTGGTGGTGGCAAACTTATTGCCGTCCGTACCCTTGTCGCCGTACTCGTCGCTCGTTTCCGCTTCTATCTTGAAGTCGGGGTCGGCTTTGTCGAGTTTAATTCCCTTGACGTAGTAGATTTCGCTACGCATACCCGAACCGCTTTCAAAGTAGTATTGATAGTTTTCTTCGTACTTTGACGTGGTAATTCTGTGGATAAACTTCTTCGGGTCGGAAGTAAGCTGGAAGGTGCTTGCGTCGTTGCCGACGGTGCCTTGCGCTTCGTTCCACTTCGTTTCGCCCTGATTTACGTTATAAACCACCTTAAATCCGCTGACGAGAGCCGAGTCGGACGTTATTGTAATGGTAATGTTATCCTGCGTCCAACCGCTCATAACGGTGGAATTCGGGTCGGTGTTCGTAAGGTCTTCGAGATTATTTCTCGAAAGCGGTCCCCAAACGGTGGATACCACCACGTTGATTACCGGTTTTTCTTTGTCTATCTTAATTCTGCCCACCGTGACTTCTTCGCTTATAAGCCCCGCTCCGCTTACGAGCCTGAACCTGTATGCATGGTCGAAACTCAAATCGCTGCCTTCGGGGGTGAAACGATAGGCTGTGTCTTTATAAACCTTCTTCTTGTTATCCGCGACGGTAAATTCGCCGAACAAGTAAGAAGTACTGCTGTCCTGCCACGGTCCGTAAGAACCGCTGCCGTTGCTTCTCGAATACTGCAACGTGGCTCCGCTTATGGAATGCATCGCTTCAAACAACGCTTCCACGTCGAATCTCGTCCAGGTGTCGGCTTCGTAAGTCACCGTACCGTCGTCGGTATCGGCGACAAGCTCTAAGGCTCCGCCGACGATTTCGGGCGCAACGGTGTCTATCTTAGGTCTTATCATAAAGACGTTCACGTTGCCGGCGCGGTCGGCAAGAGTAATTTTATAATCGGCGTAATTGTCGTATACGAAGTCCTTATCTCCGTCTTCTGCGTAGAAATATCCGTCCTTTTCGGCAAAGAAGTAGGTATCCTGACTTACGCCGTCGAGTTCGTGATCGACTCTTATTCTGCTTATTCCGCTGCCGTAACTGTTCGGGTCGTAAGCGAATATCGCAAGAATAATTCCTATACCGTACCAATTCTTCGTGCCGTACAGCTTAGCCCCCGCGTCCAACGTTTCGAAACCGTCGGTTATTTCGCTGTCGCCCGCTTTTATAAGGCTGTCGTTTACGTTTATTACCGGTGCGGTCTTGTCTATCGCTACCTTTATTACGTCAAGCTCTCTGCCCCTTTCGGAACAAGGAATGACGTCCTTTCCGTCTTCCGTCTTGTACACGGTGACGCCGTTATAGGCTATAAAACTGTAATACTTGTTCTGCTCGGTGTAGATATTGAATTCTATCGTGGACTGCGAACCTCTGTCGTTGGTCTGCCACTTAGCGTCGCTGCCGAGCGAAGTAAGAAGTACGCTTAAATCCTGATAAGGAGTCCAGGTAGTACCGTCGTCACTCGTAGCGAACATAACTTTACCCAAACCGCTTACGCCGTAGCTTGCCGATAAAGTCACTTTAATAAACTCGGTATTCGTGTAAGCTCCGTCGTAGAAAGCGTAGTTTGCGCCGTTGGCGTCCACCATACCCACCTGCAAAGTAATGGGGTTGTGGTCGATGCTCGGTTTGTACTGTTTGCTTCTTACCCTGTTGCCGGCGACGTCGTACGCTTCTATGCTGTAATTGTTTGTTTCGGTGAACTTTAATCTGTAATACTCTTCGGTGACGTACTGACCGTTTACTTCTCTGTAAACGTAAACCTTGGTAAGAACTTCTCCCGCGGTGGGTTCCAACGCCTTTACGGTAGAGTCGAGAACGCCGCTTCCGTTTATATCTGTGATACGGAAGTAAGCGTACAGATTATCGTTGGTCATCGTGCTTAAAGTCGCTATCCTTAACTTGTCGTAATTTATGGGATTGTCGAAACTATCCCCTTTAAGGTTTTCTTCACTGCTTTCGAGCGCGTAGAAAATAAGGTCTTCTTCGATAACCGGGGGTACGGTGTCTATAAACACGTCGCCCGCTTCGAGATAATAGAAGACTCCCGTACCCGATACGACTATGAAGTCAAAACGGTTCTTGACGGGCACGTTACTCGATATTTCGTAGCTCGTTCCGCTTATCTTTTCCCATTCGGCGGGGTCTAATTCTCCGTTTTCGTTAAGTTTTATTCCAGTTAAGGAAATAAATCCGTATGTTCCGTCGGCTCTTATACTGTTGTTCGTAACAAGCGGACTGTCGACGGCTATATTTTCCTGCCACGGTCTGCGACGGACGTATATAGTAGCTCCCGAAATACCGCTAATCATATTGAAGTGGACGTTAAGGTCGGTCTTCAATACGTTTTCTTCGCTGCCGATAAACTTACCGTTTTTGAGATAGCTGACGGCAGGCGTGCCGTAGGTCGCGCTGTCTATGGTTATCATCGGTATTTCCGTATCTATTACCGGCAGAAGTTTGTGTCCGTCGGTATCTCTCGACATAGTGTATTGAGCGTTGTTACCCTGTCTGTCGACGAGCTTTATTTTAAGTTCGTAATTTTCTTTAATATCGACGTATCCGAACGCCGTCTTGCTGCGGTATATTCCCTGATAATTGTTGGCGGTGTAGGATACTCTGTCCACGTCGGTGGTAAGAGTCTCGGTCCGAGTACCGGCGGTGAACTCTATTCTTGCAATTCCGCTACCCATGCCGTAACCTGCCGAACCCGTCGCGTCGCTCGCTATTATATATAGATACGCGGGCGCGTAAGACCAAACGTTGACCAAATCGCGGTTTGCGGTCTTTCTTATGCTGTTGTACGACTTAGTGGTCTGGTCGTATTCGGTAAGATAGTAAAGAAGTATATCTTCGCGGAGTTTTCCGTCGCTGCCGTAAGGATTGCCGTTTATATCGGGATTGGTCGAGAAGAAATATCCCATACCGTTCATATTCGGCGCGTCGGTGTCCTGCCTTATTATCATAAGATAGTCAGCGTAGTTTTCTCCTGTGTCACCATTAGGATAAAAACTTCGCAAAACGCCACTGGAATTTGAAGTAGAATTAGTAAGTGTAATTACGAGCTGAACGAAACGTGACGTCGCGGGGAACTCGATAGTAGCCTGCGTTCCGCCGCCCGAATCGCCTACCACTAACTGTGACGACCATCTATTATCATTCAACTCAGGAGGTTGTGTGATTAAATCGGTAAGCGTTCCGTCAGCCGTTTCTGCCACGGTCTTTACGTAATACTTAATCCAAACCGGACTTAAACCTAATTTAGTCTTGTTTACGGTGACGACTACTTTGTTTCTCGTCCAGTCGCCTACGGGACGGGCTAAGTAATCGGATACGACGCCGTTGGTGTCGACTTGCTTAATGGATTCGACTTCGAGATCGAGCTTGAACGGGTCGACGTGATAAGTAAGGTTCGCGCTGCCGCCGCTGTTCGTTACGTCGCTGTAATTGCCGCAGAAGTCGGCTACTCTTATGTTGTAGACGAAAGGTTCTCCCTGCCCTTGCTTAATGTTATAAGTACCGTCGGAATTACATATAGACGGACAATATTTCTCTATATCGTTTGTATCCCACAAACGCACGCTCAATACGCATATTCCGTTACCTGCCTGATAATAATCGGTTTCTATCGTGTAGGTATATCCGTTATGACTGAACGTTACTTTCGCTTTCGCTTTACTTGCGACGGTCGCCGTCACGCCTTCTCTTTCATTATAACTTTGCGAAGTGCCGAGTACGCCCGAACCGCTGTCCTTTATTCTTATTATTGCGTTGGTGGACTTTCCGTACCAGGCGGAGCTGTATCCGTACATCGTAGCTTCGGAAATATAGTTGTCTATTCTGCTTTCTATATCCGCGTCGGAAGAAACGTTATTGTCATGGCTGTAATCGCCGAAACCTAAAAGTTTTACTTCCGGTCCTTCCAAATCGCGCCGAACGATAATAATACCCGTGCGGTACTCTACGCCCGCGCCGTTGGTTATACTGAATTTATATAAAGTCGTACCCGTCGCTTTTACGGTGTACTGTACCGTTACCGAATTGCTCTTCTTGTTGGAAGGATTTTGCACCGCGTCCTTAAAGGTATTGCTGTTCGCACCCGAAAGGTCGCCTATCGCTATCGGAACGAAAGTAGCCGAATTAAGTAAATCACGCGCGCTGTTTATCGCCGCGTCGGTGCTGTTTGTCGCGCTTACCGACGCTACCTTAATCGCCGCTCCGCTCGGTCCGAAATCCGCTATAAATCTGAACGTAGTCTGAGTCGCGTTCGTCCAGGCGAGTCTTACTTCGGTATCGCTCGAAGTGGAGTATGCGTAATTGCCCGTCGAGTCGTAAATTCGTAACTTGACGTCTCTCGTATCTCTTCTTACAGTGCTTACTACGTAATAACTCCCTTTTTCGTTCAGGTAGTAGTTCGTATAGGTAGTTTGGTTGCAAGTTTCGCTTTGACTACTCATCTGAGAAGTGTTGCCGGCGTTGTCGACGACTACCCAGTAATAAGTCGTCGCGTCGCAGTAATCGTGCTCATTCAAAGTAAACGTTACGCTCGTCGAATTCCCCTTATCCGATATATCGCGGTAATCTACGTAATTACCGTTACTTTTAGCCGCGTCGGTCGTGAAATCTATTCCCGACGGAATACCGTTCCTGAACAGCCAGATACTCTTTAAGCCGCTGCCCTGGTTCATTATTCCGCTGTACGAGTCGCTGAGAGCTATTGTTAAGGCGACTTCGTTTTTCGTCCACGTCTTGGATGCGTCGGGCGTAAGCGAATAGCCCGTAGTCTTCGGCGCGGAAGTGTCGATATACGGATTGATTTCCGTCCCGCACGGCGCGGTAATCGTGTATCGTCCCGCTTTATCCCTTGCCGTAAACCTGTAAGTACCCGTATGCGGCATATAGTAAGTGTACCGATAGAACCACGCTCCGTTTTCCGAGTACGAAACCGTACCGTAACTTATCGAACCGTATTTTTCTTCATACCCTTCGTTTCCGCTGAAAGCCGTGCTGTAAGTAAATTGGAATTCCGCAAGTTTGTGCAGGTTTTTATAAGTGTCGTTATTGTAAGCCGCATAATACTTGGCGTCGGCTTTTTCTTTAATAATAAACGTGACCTTAATAGGAGCGTTTACGTACTTAGTCGAAGAAGTAAAGGTAGCCAGACTTTCCGACGATATACCGCCGTATTCGAAAATTACTTTTTCTATAGTGGGGTCTACCTTGTCTATGCACCAACAGTTTATATCTTGGGTCGTAGTCCACCCTACGTTATCGGTGGCGACCACCCGATAAGTACCGTTTGCAGGGAGCGGACCGTATACTCTGACGTTGCCGCTGACGTTACTTTGCGCGATAGAGTCGCCGGTAGTCGTATTAGTCACCGTCACCGACTTGATTCCCGACTGGCTGTCCGAAGCGTTCACCCTTAGATATACGTCCTTATACGCCTTATCCGCATCTATTCCGCCGCCCGTAATAACGTTGCTCGTGATAAGTTCGGGGGTATTTACCGTAGGTGGATTTCTGTCAATTTTCAACCTGTCGACGGAAAATGTTCCGCTCGTAGGCTTACCGGAGCGGTTAGTGTAAGAATAACTTAAAGCACCCTGTACGTTGTAAAAAGTATAAGTTTTACTCCCGTCCGGCGTTCCCGACCAACGGTACATACTGTTTCCGCTTTCGCCGTCGGTCACGGTAAGCTGTATATTCTTACTCTTCTCCCAGTCGCCTACGCCGTTAAGCGATACCGACGGACCGGTGTCGTCTGCCGACTTGAAAGTAAGATAAATATCGTAAATCTGCGCGCCGGGATAACGACCGCCTATCCAAGCAGTATAATTCGTCCTTGCCGCCATTGCTATCGTAAAAGTCGTGCTATTTATTTGATACCAGCCGTTCGCCGACAAATTGTCTGCGCTGTTGTTGCCCGAAGTAAACCTTTGACCTATTTTCCAACCGCCTGAGGGACCGTTCCAAGCGCCGCTATCGCCGGGAATTCCGGGTGCGCCTCTTGCTACCCACCAGCGCATATCCTGGTCGTAGCCGTTGGTCGATTTCATCGTTGCGCTCGCTCTGGATATATAAAGTCTGCCCGAGCTGGCAAGGTTTGCGAGGACGCCCGATAAAGTTACTCTAACGTAAGCCGTCATTATAATTTCTTTCTGTCTTACGGTACCTCCGCCCTTTACGCCGAAACCGCCTGCCCAGACGTCGTAATTACAATCGCTTCCGTTACCTGCCCAATAGTAATATCTGTACAGGTTGCCACCCGGGTTCCCCGTATAATGATAGGTAAAGCCGTTTCCCATATAGTTGTTATCGGCATAAACGTTACTTTGTGCAATGGTTCCCGAATTACCGCCAGTTACCCTTTTCGCAGCTTCCGCAACAAGGTCGTCGTCGCCTATCGTCACGGTCGTCTCTGCGTCATCGCCGTAACTTATCCCATCGAAAAGGGTATCCGAAATCTGAGGATTGCCCATAGCCACACCCGAAAACATAACCAGCATAATAAGAAACGCCGCCAGCGCGATATAAATCGCCCCGTACGACAGCCGCCCGAACAGTCTCTTGTTTTTTCCTTGTTCGTTGGTTTCGATAGCGGTCATGGTCATGATTTTCGTTCTCATAGTAATACCTCGTTTCGTTTTCACGCGTACGCACGCGTACGCGGCGGTGTGGGATAATAATTTTTCACTATTATTATATTATATTGCGTGCGGATATGTCAATAGGGAATTTATCCGACCACTCGTTATGCGGGATTTTTCCGCAGTCGTAAGACTTTGTGCGGGAAAATCTAAGTCCGCATAAGTCGGACTCATAATGAAGCAAGGCAGTCCGCCTTGCTTGTCAGAAACATACAAGTCATTTGACAGTTGATAAATTTATTCAGTCTAATTTGTATTTTCTTGTCGCATTTTCAAAGCGTTTCGCCGTTATAAAAATTAAATTTCTTTACTTTTCGCTCTGCAAATCTTTACTTCTCGTCGGCAAAATAAGTAAAGATTTTATATTTTTCCTTTAACTTTGATTTTTCGCTAAAATCGTTAATTTTTTGACGTATCGAAAATTGTCGAAAATTACAAAAAAACCGTCGTTTTTACGGCGGCGATTTTTAGCTGATTTTTGAAAAAACCGATACTATTTTTTAATGTGTTTTTCTATCTCTTCGGATAGATTTATGAATTCCTGCGTGGTGAGTTTTTCGCCCCTGATCATAGGCGAAAAGCCGCAGGAAGAGAGTATTTCTTCGCACTCGGCTTTCGGCAAAGAAAACATATTCTGAAGATTGTTCGCGAGAGTTTTTCTTCTCCACAAAAATGCGGCTTTTACCGTTCTTTTGAAGAGTTTTTCGTCGTTTACGGTATATTTATCCTTGTTTATCGTAAGTGTAAGCAGCGCGCTGTCAACCTTAGGCACGGGGAAGAACATTTCTTTTCCGATTATTCTGGTAATAACGGCGTCGCCAGCGTAATCGGCGGCTACCGTGACCGCTCCGTATTCGGGTTTTCCCGCCTTGGCTACGAGTCTTTCCGCCACTTCTTTCTGAATGGTGACGGTGAGAGAAAGCACGGGAAGAGAACTTTCCAAAAACCGCATTATGAGCGGCGTGGTAATATAATAAGGCAGATTTGCGATGACTTTGAAAGGTTTATCGACGATTTTAAGCAGTTCTTCGTCGCTCATTTTCAGTACGTCCGCAAACACTACCATCACGTTGTCGAGTCCGGCGAGACTTTTTTTAAGCACGGGGCGTAAATTGTCGTCCACTTCGAAGGCATAGACTTTTTTGCACCGTTCGGCTATGGCTCTCGTAAGAGTTCCCGCACCCGCTCCTATCTCGACTACTATATCGTCTTCGCCCGCGCCCGAATCGGTCACGATGGCGTTGAGCAGATTTTTATCGGTGATAAAGTTTTGCCCCAAAGCCTTATTAAATCGAAAATTATTTTCTTTGAGAATTTCTCTTGTTTCCATTATTTCCCTCGGTTTTTATTCCCTTTCGGTGATATACTTTTATCGTACGAAAGAAAAAACTTTCTTCAAAGTACGAATGACGAAGCCGCTCGATTTTTCGGGCGGTTGAGTTTTTTCGGTTATTTTATAAGTTCCCTTATGCGAAGTTCCGCACCGATACTATCGGCGATTTGTTTCGCTTTTTCGCATTTTTCTTTTCCTAAAATATCCACGATACTGAACACTACCCGTAAGTTTTGTTCCTTGCAGTTTTTCGCAAACCTTAGTAAAGAAGCGTAACCTTCTTCGCCGAATTGACAACGGCAAAGGGTCTGATAATCCTTAGCGGTGACTTCGTTAAGGGATATACTCACGGTATCCACCGCTCCTACGAGTCGTTCCGATATGTCTTCGCCGCAAATAAGGTCGGCTTGTCCGTTAGTGTTGAGTCTGACGTATTTATTTTTACTTTTAAGGTACTTCCCGACCTTTACCACCATATCGACTCTGTAAAGGGGCTCTCCGTACCCGCAGAACACGAACTCGTTACATTTATCGAGATACTCCTGCAAAGCGTCTACGACTTCATTATAAGTAGGTTCTTTCTTTAACCACAGCGAATACGGCTCGTACTCGTCGGAAGTGGTACGCACGCAAAAAGTACAGGCGTTGGAACACTTGTTGGTTAAATTTATGTAGGCTTTACCGTCTATTTCATAAACTATCATTTATTTTTTTAAAAAACTCCTTCGTGTTGTTCACGGTGATTTCTTCTATTTCTTCCTTGCTTTTGCCTAAGATTTCCGCTATTTTTTCGGCGACTAAATTTATATACTTCGGCTCGTTGGGTTTTCCCCTGTACGGCACCGGCGTCATATACGGGCAGTCGGTCTCCAAAAGTATCCTGTCCGTGGGGATACTGCGGACGATATCGGGTTTTTCGGTGGCGTTTTTGAAAGTCACCGCCCCGCCGAAAGAAAAATACGCGTCGTACTTTTTTATAAGTTCCGCCGCCGTTTCTTTACTTCCGCCGTAACAATGCAACAATATTCCGTACTCGGTATAACGGGCGTTTTCCCGCAAAAGTTCGTTCATGTCGCCGTAAGCTTCCCGCAAGTGGATTACCGCAGGGAGTTTAAGACTGTGTGCAAGCCGCAACTGTTCGACAAAAACTTTTTTTTGCGTTTCTCTCGGACTTAAATCGTAATGATAATCGAGTCCTATCTCCCCTATCGCCAAATTCTTCTTCCCGACGGCGAGTTTTGCCAAAGTATCGTAATCTTCGTCGGTCATCGACTTGCTGTCGTGCGGGTGCATACCCACCGCGGAAAAGAACTTATCGTACTTTTCGGCAAGTTCGACGGCTAAATTACTGCTCGGCATATCGTACCCCACGTTTATTACGGCGAGAAGATTATTATCTTTCATTCCGCCGTAAATTTCGTCCGCGCGGGGATACAGCTCTTCGTCGTTAAGATGCGCGTGAGTGTCTATTATCATTTACTTTTATAAAACGAATTTCCGCTACTTTTTATAAAACTTGTTTCTGCCGCTTTCAGCAAACGGTGCTTCCGCCGCCCAAAGGTTTGGTCGGTTCTACGGTGGCGAGAGTTCCGTCCGCGCTCTCGCCGAACAAAATCATTCCTTCGCTGAGAACGCCGCCTAATGTCGCAGGTTTAAGGTTGGTGACGACCACTACTTCTTTACCTACCATTTCTTCGGGGGTGAAGAATTTTGCCACGCCGCTTACTATACTTCTTACTCTGTCGCCCGTGTCCACGGTAAAGTGCAACAGCTTTTTACTCTTTTCCACCTTTTCGGCGGTGAGTATCTTGCCGACTTTAAGTTCTACTTTGTCGAAATCGTCAATGGTAATTTCGGGTTTTGTTTCGGTCTTTACTTCTTCCATTTTCTTTTCTTCCTTTTTTTCTGCTTTCTTTTCTTTAAGGCTTTCGGCGAGCTTGTCGAGTTCGGCAAGTTCGGTATTTATGTTAATCCTTTGGAAAATAGGATTGTTTTTGGTTATCTTTTCTCCGCCTTTTAGTACGCCGTAACGAGCGTAAGTGAAATCCGCCGCGGTATCTACGCCAAGGTCCGCGAGAATTCTGTCCGCGGTCTGCGGCAGGAACGCTTTAAGAACGATACCCACTACGCGCAACGCTTCGCAAAGGTGATAAAGTACTCCGCCCAAACGAGCTTTTTTCGTTTCGTCTTTGGCAAGAACCCAAGGAGTGGTTTCGTCGACGTATTTATTCGCCTTATTTACTACCGCGAAAATATCCGCGAGAGCTTCGGGTACAAGTAGTTTGTCCATATGTTCTCTTACGCTGTCCAGAAGTCCGTCGATAGATTTTTCGAGTTCGGCGTCGAATTCGGTAGCTTCTCTTTCGGTGGACAAAACTCCGCCGAAATACTGATTTACCATTGCGGCGGTACGGGAAAGAAGGTTCCCTAACGAGTTGCACAAATCGGCGTTCGTTCTCATAAGGAAAGAAGAGTTCGTGTAATTGCCGTCGGCTCCGAACGGAACTTCTCTCAAAAGATAATACCTTACCGCGTCCACGCCGTAACGCTCGCACAGAACGTACGGGTCGACGATGCTGTTACCCTTGGACTTGCTTATCTTATCGTTGCCGAACATAAGCCAACCGTGACCGTAAACCTTTTTCGGCAGCGGTAAATCGAGAGCCATAAGAAGGGCGGGCCAGATTATGCTGTGGAAACGGACTATTTCCTTGCCTATCATGTGAATATCGGCGGGCCAATATTTATTGAACTTGCTTTCGTCGTCGCTGCCGTATCCCAAAGCGGTGATATAGTTGCTTAAAGCGTCTATCCAGACGTAAATGACGTGATCGGGGTCGAACGGCACGGGGATACCCCACTTAAAGGAAGTTCTGCTCACCGCAAGATCCTGAAGTCCGGGTTTTAAGAAGTTGTTTAACATCTCGTTCTGACGAGACTTCGGCTGTAAAAATTCGGGGTTCTCTTCGATAAGTTTAATAAGTTTATCCTGATATTTCGATAAACGGAAGAAGTAACTCGACTCCTTCGTCTTTTCAACTTCTCTGCCGCAGTCGGGGCATTTGCCGTCCTTTAACTGCGTTCCCGTCCAAAAGGATTCGCAAGGGGTGCAGTACCAACCTTCATATTCACTCTTATATATATCTCCCTGCTCGTAGAGTCTCGTAAAGATTTTCTGAACGGCTTTTTCGTGTTCTTCGTCGGTTGTTCTTATAAACTTGTCATAAGAAATATCGAGAAGCGACCAAAGATTTTTCAGGTCGCCGACGATTTTGTCGACGTAGGCTTTTGGAGTGGTTCCCGCGGCGGTGGCGTACTTTTCTATCTTCTGACCGTGTTCGTCGGTTCCGGTAAGATAAAACACGTCGTATCCGTCAAGGCGTTTGAATCTCGCTATCGCGTCGCAAACGACGGTAGTGTAGCAAGTGCCGAGATGCCACTTCCCGCTCGGATAATAAATAGGCGTAGTGATATAGAACTTTTCTTTCATTATTTCACCTCTCGTAATTTTCGCTTAATAATCTCAATAACTAAATTATTATATATCTAAAAACACAACTTGTAAACAAAAACGGAGCGTTCCGATTTGCCCGCCGCCGACTTTTCGTCGTTTTTCGGTATAAAAATTTCTCCTAAGGAAAAAATCAATAACGAAAACGCTCCTGCTAAGAATAGTATGTAGTAGGAAAAAATTACCGGACCGCAACGAAAAAACGCGGAACGAGTAAAATAAAAAAACGGTGGATTATGATTAAACGGGGAGAATTATATTATGCTGATTTAAGTCCGGTAGTCGGAAGCGAACAAGGCGGAGTACGCCCCGTTCTTATCGTGCAGAACGACGTCGGCAACAGATATTCCCCCACGATAATAGCCGTCGCCGTGACAAGCCAGATAAACAAAGCGAAACTCCCCACGCACATTGCTCTCGACACTACCTGCGGACTCCCTAAGGACAGCGTAATTTTAGCCGAACAGGTAAGAACTCTCGACAAACGCCGCCTTAAAGACAAAATAGGCTCTCTCGACGAAAAAGCAATGGAACGCGTCAACAATGCCCTTTTGGTAAGTTTGGGCTTTTTCGGTTAAACGTTCGTAAGGTTAATTGCCAAGCCGTCGGCTCTGCGTTGATTTCCACTCCTTACGGAGCGGAGTTGACTGTTTTTATAAAAGTTCTTTCAGTCCTTTCCAGTCGTAAACGACGTAATCGGGAATTATTTTTCCGTCGTTACGTTTACGCTTGCCGTTGAACCATATAGTTCTGACTCCGGCGTTTATTCCGCCCTTTATGTCGCTCGTAAGGCTGTCACCTATGACTACGGAAGTTTCTCTTTCCGCGTCGGAATGGGCAAAAACGTAGTCGAAAAACTCTTTACTCGGCTTTTCCGCGCCCACGGCTTCGCTGATAAATACGCCGTCGACGTAATTTATTAACCCGCTTTTTTCTATTCTGTTTTCCTGCGTGTCCTTAATGCCGTTGGTTATTACGTACACTTTATACTTCGATTTAAGGTATTTAAGCCCGTCTTCCGCCCCGTCGATAAAGTGATATTGTACGCCCAAAAATTCTCTGTACGCGTCTTCCATCTTTTCCGCGTCCACGTTCAGTCCGTACTTTGCGAAAAACTCTTCGAAACGCGCGACGATAAGTCGGGGCTTCGATATTTCTCCCCGCTCCAACATTCTCCAGTACTTTTTGTTTATTTCGTCGTAGTCTTCGTATTGCTCGTCCGTGCAGGAAAAACCGAGTTTTTTGCAGGCGGCGAAAAAAGAATCGTGCTGAGCTTTCGCAAAATCAAGGACGGTGTCGTCCGCGTCAATTAAAATCGTCTTTACGTTTTTCATATTTTTATTGTACCACCGACGGCTTCGTTTGCAAAATAAATCGGCGTGATATATAATAATTTCAACAAATTTCATTGACGAAAAACACGGAGAAAAAATGCAGAAAGCGATAGACGACATATTATCGGGCGGAGAAAAAATAATCAAAATAAGCGTGAGCAGTCCTTTCGACAAAAACGAAGAATTTTCCAAAATTTCGATACGACCGATTACGATAAAAAACGAACGGTTTTTCCAAGCCGAACGCTTCAAAAACAACCAGGTTTTTCACTTGAACGTAGCCGAAATAGACGCGAAAAAATACTTTTCCGATACGTTCGTAAAGTACCGCCAGATATGTGTTTTTTACCCCGGCGAAACCGTAACCTACTATATAAACAACGCAAAAAAAGCAAAAAAAACTTCGGTAAAAAACAACCTTAAACCGTCGTCGGAAACCAATGACCGAGAGAAAAAATATATCCTTAACGAAGGCGACGAAATACAGGCACTCGTCGATTTGGGTGTCTTTACTCCCGATTTCAGGATAGTAAAGTCGAAATACGATAAATTCAAACAAATTAACCGCTTCGTCGAGATAATAGACGACGAACTGAAAAATTACGGCGGCGATAAAATAACCGTTCTCGACTTCGGCTGCGGCAAGTCGTACCTTACGTTCATAGTCTACCACTACCTTGCCGTGATAAGAAAACTCAACGTAAAAATTATAGGCTACGACCTGAAAACCGACGTAGTGTCCGACTGCAACAAAATCGCGAAAAAATACGGCTACGGCAACCTTCATTTCGTCGTCGCCGACGTAAAAAAAGACGTGCTTTACGATGAAAAAATAGATATGGTAATCTCCCTACACGCCTGCGATACCGCTACCGATTACGCCATAAATTACGCCATAAGCAAGAACGTAAAATACCTTTTTTCCGTGCCGTGCTGTCAGCACGAAATAAACCTTTCGATAAAAAAAGGCGGCGATATGGACGTTCTTCTGAACTACGGCATAATAAAAGAACGGGTATCGGCCCTTCTTACCGACTCTATTCGCGCCCTTATTCTCGAAGACAAAGGCTACTCCGTCGACGTACTCGAATTCGTCGACCTTGCCCACTCTCCAAAAAACCTTATGATAAGAGCGGTAAAGACGAAAAAAGTCACCGACAAAAACTACGCAAAAATAAAAGAGCTTATTGATACCTACGGTTTCACCCAAACCCTTTTTAACCTGCAATATTAAAACCTAAAAATTATGAAGATATTTGGCGC
>DJPE01000021.1:9078-10085 GCA_002439705.1 Christensenella sp. UBA6420 | reverse complement strand
CTACCCTTAAAGAAAATAATATGACGCAAAAGGAATTAGCGAATAAACTTTGCGTACGCACTTCGACCTTATGCGAGTGGCTCAACGATAACAATGAACCGCCTATGCAGATAATAGTCGATATTGCGGAACTTCTCGACGTGTCAACCGATTATCTTTTGGGCGTAACAGAACTATAAAGTGAAGTTCCGCCGCGGGCAAAGAGAAATTAAAAACCTCTGTTTCAACCCTTAATCGTCTATCGGAACGAAAGTCTTCATAAATCTTTTCAACAAGAACGTGCAAAAATACGGAAACGTATAGATTTTCTCGCTATATCCGACGTTATTTGCAGACAATTTGAACCCGTAAGCAATGTCGGGATAATTATCCGAAGAAATCAGCGTTCTTAAGGATTTTGAACGACCGTTTTTTGCTTTCACTTCCACAGGTATAAGATTGTCTGCCGAACGAATAAAAAAGTCCTCTTCGAGCGTAGCATTCTCTTTTTTATAATAGTAGAGTTTGTATCCCGATTTAACCAACGCTTCGCCGACAATATTTTCGTAAAGCGCGCCTTTATATACCCCGAGATTTTTATTCGCGCGCAAATCTTCTTGCGACTCTTCGTCTAAAAGAGAAACAAGCAAGCCTGTATCGCAAAAATACAACTTGAATTTGTCGGTATCGCAATTTCCCGAAAGCGGCAGTTCCGCGTCGCTTAAGCAGTAGCATACGTTGACGATACCGGCGTCTACAAGCCATTCTGCGCAACCGCGATAATCACGGAATCTTGCGTCTTTATCGATTTTTGAAATCTGAAACTTTTTGTTTTCTTTGGCAAGTTGAGATGCGATACTGTTGAAAACGTTCAGTATTCTTGTCTGGTCAACGCCTTGAGCATATTTTCTTATATCTTCCTTGTAATCTGCTATAAGCTGACGTTGAGTGTCGAGCGACCCTTCAAACGTTCCTTTTTCGATATAATCTTTCACAACGGCAGGCATACCGCCGAGAACCACATAATC
>DJPE01000021.1:0-8995 GCA_002439705.1 Christensenella sp. UBA6420 | reverse complement strand
TTCGCCCACAAAAACTCTTCAAAATCCATAGAATACATTTCATAGTCGGTCTTGTATCCCACGCTGTTACTCTCGATTTTTTTGTAATTTACTCCGAGCATGGAACCGCTGCAAATCACGTCGAAACGTCCGTCCTCCTTAAAAAATTTCAACGACGTGGCAACATCCGGGAACTCTGTTATTTCGTCGAAAAAAATCAACGTCTTGCCGTCGATAAACTTTTTAGACGGGTCCAATAATGAGATATTTTTTACAATTGCCGAAGCGGTGTATCCGTCTACGGTGATTTTTTTATACTTTTCGTCTTTTACGAAGTTAATTTCAATAAAGCTTTCGTAGTCCGCATTTTTTGCAAAATGTCTGATAGATTCGGTTTTGCCGATTTGTCTGCACCCTTTTACGATTAACGGTTTTCTATTCTCATCCGCTTTCCACTTCAAAAGAAATTCGTCTATTTTACGTTTTAAGTAGGTCGTTTTCATAAAAACCTCCCGTATTCTTTGTCGATATTATATCAAACAAACAAACATAAGTCAAGTCGCAACACATTTTCATAGCGAATTATATCACATATTTTCACATTTTAATAGCGAATTATGTCGCATATTCACACATTTTCATAGTGGAATCAACAAAACTGTTAATAAAAGCAAGGTTTCAACAATCATTTTTTGCGTGATTTCTCATTGCAACGTATGTACCTTTACACGCAAAGAAAAACGGAATAGAACTTTCACCTATTCCGTCTTAATCTTTATATCCATAACTCAAAACCGTCGGTTTTGAAATTCGCTCACGGCATCGCCGTGAAATTCGTGTCACGTAGTGACAATTCGTTATCGCCGTGCGATAAATTCGCTCCGTTTACGGCAGAACTTCACTTCCGACTATTTTTCCGTATCGGCAGCGCTTTCCCGGCTTTCCTTTTCATGACAAGCGGCGGTTTCCCGGCAGAGAGTTTCCGTAGGTGCTTCCTCTTCTTCGTCTTCGTCCGATTCGTCTAAGTTTGCGGCGATGGCTATGTCGATTTCGTCGGCGTTGCAACCGGTTTCGCGTTTAGCAAGCCATACGAAATATACGACGGCGGCTAAGGCAAGCAAGGCGTAAGCGGTGATTACTATTCCGAGTCCGTTTTTACTGAAAACGTTGTCGGGCCATATTATATCCTTTACGCCGAATATTTCGACTACGAGAATAAGGGCGGGGGTTACGTATTTTACCATTACGGCAAAAACTTTGCCGAATTTACCGAGCGACAAGCCGTCTTCTTCAAGAGTTTTGAAGGTCTTTAACGGGTTCGGCGTAGCTTTTTTATCGATAAACCAACCTATCGCAAGGCAAGAGCCTAACGCGCAGACGGGCATAAGAACGGTATTTGTGACCATGTCGATAAAGTCGAGCCAATTCTGTCCGCATATTGTCATCTTGTCCTGACCGTTAATAGCGTACCCTAACGATATGCTTATGGGAATGGATATTGCGAAACATATAGCGGCGACCACTAAAATAGCTTTTTTTCTGTGCACTCTGAACTTCTGAATAACGAACTGCGTGACCACTTCCATAAGAGATATTACGGAAGTAAGTGCCGCGATAGCGACCATACCGAAGAAGAAGAACGACACTATATGTCCTATCGTACCGAGATTATCGAACACCAACGGCAACGACTGGAACAATAACATTATGCCGTTAATTTTCAAATCCACGCCGCTTACCGCTTTGTAGTGGTATATAGCGGGGAAGATAGCGAGTCCGGCAAGAAGAGCGACTATCGTGTCGAATAGACAAATCATAAATACCGACTGCCCTATCTTTATATTCTTCCCTGCGTAAGAACCGTAAGAAACCATTATTCCCATACCGAGAGAGAGCGAGAAAAACGCCTGACTCATAGCGGCAAGTATTCCCTTAAATCCGAGCTGACTGAAATCGGGTTTCAGATAATACGCAAGACCGTCTTTAACCCCTTCTCCGAGAGTTAAACAATAAATTACCACTCCGACGAGCAGAATAAACAAAGCGGGCATAAGAACCTTGCTTGCTTTTTCTATACCGCCCTTAACCCCCGCCATTACGACGACGAGCGCAAGGATAATAAATATTGCGGAATAGAGAATAACTTCCCCCACGTTACCCGAAAACGACGCCAATATCTGCGAATTCGCATTAAAGGAATTAAGCGTATATTTTATAGTGTATCCGCCGAGAATAGAATAGTAGCAAGTAATGAGAAGCGGTATTATTATTGCGAACAAACCTAACCAACCGAGACCTTTGTTCGCCTTTTTATATGCGGTGACGGGGTTAGCCTGAGCGCGTTTACCGAGATATATTTCCGACAGCATAACTATAGAGCCTATTATGGCGGAACTTAAAATATACACAAAGACGAAAGCCGCTCCGCCGTTCGCGCTGGTTTTGTACGGGAAGCTCCATAAGTTGCCGAGACCTACGGCAGACCCCGCGGCTGCGAGAATAAAACCTATTCCGCTGGCAAAACCGTTTCTTTTTTTAGTTGTTTCCATTTTGTTTCCATCCTTTTGATGTAAAAAAGTTATGTATAATTATACGGTCATTATATTATCCAAGTCAAGAAAAACTCCGTAAAAACAAAATACTCGTGAATAATTATACTAAAATTTAACCGAATGATGATTATCTGCGACTCCGGCCGACGGTCGGAATTTTGTTCGGTTTTACATCATCACGGGCGAATTTCTCAGATTTCCGTCTTTTATAGCGTTCTTTATGCAGTAAGCGTACGGTTCGAGATAGTCGTCCGTTCTTTCCGAAAGACCTTGTTTCCTTATCTCTTCCGCTAAATCGAAAGCTACTTTTTCGATAAGTTGCTTATTAAGTTTATCGTCCGACGGATTAAGAAGAGCCGTTTCGATATCGGATACCGTTTCGGTAAGTTTCGGCAAAAGTTTTCCCTGCCGGAAAGCCCATTTATAGTACGGCATATAGGATTTATTAAGTAAAAACACGGCGTGAAGAGCGTTTTCGGCGAATTTATCGAGAGCTAAAGCAGCCGCACCTTTTTCTCCGTGCGAAAGGCACCTGAAATAGTTATACTGCCCCGCCTGCGCCGTATTGAAGACGGCGGAAGCAAGTTTTTTCAGTCTTACGTCTTCGGGGCAACCGTTCTTTATTTTGTCCCTTATTTCGCTGAACTTCCCCGACGGGTCGCGGAAAACTTTGCCGTTAGTCGCTTCCGCAAGGTAAAAATCGGGTATCGACAGCCACTGCTCGTAGCTTCCCGGCGCGTCGCCGCTCCCCGTGTAAAAGGAATAGAATTCCTTTATCGTATGCACGCCTCTCGTTTCCGAACCGAAAAGGCTTTCGTTTTTGACTTTGAGTCCGCAATACTCTTTCGGCAAGCGGGAGTACGCTCTGAAAAGTTTGAACCCGAATTCCCTTTCGTCTTCGTCGGTTATCCACAGAGAAAACCCCGGCTCGAAATCGTGGTCGGTCGAAATTTCGTCGTCAAACCCGAAACACTCCGAGCCGTGTCCGACTAAGCCTGCTGCAATTCTGTCTTTATATTCGGAAAATTCTTTTTCTATCATCGGCAAGCCGTATTCGTAAAAGAACTTTTCCGATATTTCCAAGCCTTTCATTTATTTCTTCCCGTATATTTCCGCAGCGGTCTGTTCCAACGCTTCCGCTTCGAGTTCTCTCTTGAAGTATCTTAGCGACGGAGCGCATTTCGATATTATAAAAGCGTAGTTCGCGTCGTGCGGCTGATTTTCGGAATTTATATATTCCCACGCCTTGTCGAGTATAGCTTCCACCGCTTCGTAAGAATTTTCGTCCCTGTCGTAGGTAAGGTGAGCTAAGTTTATTAAGGATACGGCTATTTCTCCGTCGTGCTTGCCGTCCTTTTTCAATATCTCGATAGCGCGGTTCAAGCACTTCTCTCCGTCGTCGTATCTTCTTAAATCGCAAAGAGAAGACGACTTGTTATTGAGAAGCGCGGCGTATTCGAAAGAATTTTCTTTGCCGTTTTTAATATAAATTTCTTCCGCTTTGTCGAAATACGGCAAGCCTTCGGCAGGATACCCGAACGCTTTAAGCGTAGTGGCGGCGTTCACCATGACGGTAGCTCTCGAAGCGTCGTTATTGTCGGAAAAATCGACTATTTCCTTAGCGATACGCACCGCGCGCAACGCTTTATCCTTTTCGTTCATTCTTCTGTAAAGTCCGATTTCTTCGTTGATTACCGACAGCAGTCCGCAGGTATCGTTAAGGCTTCTCGCTTCGTTTTCCCAATATTCTACGGTTCTTGCCGCTTCGATAAGATTATCGGTCTCGAAACACTCGTCGAGTTTCGCTATAAACCGCCCTACGTTTATTCTTCCCGTCGGTTCGTTGGAACATCTCGAACATTCCAATACTTCTTTTCCCATAAAAAATCTCCCTTAAAATAGTATTTCAGGTTTACGCCAATTCCTTCGCCATTTTTTCTATGGTTTCTTCGTTTTCAGCAGTAAGAGAACCCTTTATCGTAAGATTATTTTCGGCAAAAACTATATTTTTACCGTTTTCGAACTTCGATTTCATTACTTTCATAGCAGTCGGCGCCCACGTTCCGTTTTCTATAAACGCCAAAGTTCTGTTTTTGAAGTTTCTTTCGGTAAGATTGTTAATAAAATCTCTCATAAAGGGGAAAATTTCTCCGTTATAAGTGGTCGTGGCAAGCACCAATTTACCGTATCTGAATGCGTCTTCCACGGCTTCCGCCATATCGCAACGGGCAAGGTCGTTTACCGCCACCTTTTTGCAACCGTTTTTCTCCAACGCTTCGGCGAGAGCAAAAACTGCTTTTTTCGTGTTGCCGTAGACCGAAGTGTAACAAATGCATACCCCGTCCGATTCCGTTCCGTACGACGACCAGATATCGTAAAGGGAAATATAATAGTTTAAATCGTCGCTTAACACCGGACCGTGCAACGGACAAATAATTTTTATATCGAGAGCGGCGGTCTTTTTAAGTAAAGACTGAACCTGCGCTCCGAACTTGCCCACTATGCCGAAATAATATCTTCTCGCTTCGCACGCCCAGTCGGCTTCCGTGTCCAACGCTCCGAACTTGCCGAAACCGTCCGCCGAAAAGAGCGTCTTGTCGTACTTATCGTAAGTCACCATTACTTCGGGCCAATGCACCATGGGCGCAAACACGAAAGTAAGTTCGTGTTTTCCGAGCGACAAACTATCGCCGTCCTTTACTACAAGTCTGTTCTTGCAAAAATCTTTTCCGAAATACTCTTCCGCCATAACGAAAGTTTTTGCGTTGCCCACTACCGTAGTTTCGGGAAAAATTTTCAAAAACTCGCCTACACCCGCCGAATGGTCGGGTTCCATATGCTGTACGATAAGGTAATCCGGCTTTTTGCCGTTCAGGACTGCTTTTACGTTATCTATCCACTCTTCGACGAAATTAGCGTCCACCGTGTCCATAACGGCGGTTTTTTCGTCGCATATAACGTAAGAATTGTAACTCATTCCGTCGGGTACTTCATACATACCTTCGAACAAATCGATTTCGTGATCGTTTACGCCTACGTATTTTATATCGTCAGTAACAAACATTTTTTTCGTCTCCTTTTTATTTCTTATATTTTTCCGCCATAAAGACGGTTTTTTCAAATTTCTTCGCTGTGGAAGCGTGTCTATTCGATTACTCCGCCGCCCACGCAGATTTCTCCGTCATAGACCACGCAATACTGCCCCGAAGCGATAGCTCTTTGCTTGTCGAAGAATTCCACTCTCGCGCCCGTTTCCGTGTGGAAAAACTTAGCTTTCTGCAACGGTTGACGATGGCGGATACGAACTTCGACTTCCTTCCCGTCGGCAATGTCTTCGGTAATGAAGTTAAACCCTTCGGTGGTCAGGACTTTCGAATACAGCTCTTCCGGTTCTCCCTGATTGACGTAAAGGATATTATTCGGCACGTCTTTTTTGACGATATACCACGGCTCGTCGTTGTTTTCGCCCTTGACTCCGCCCAGTCCGAACCCTTTATGCTGTCCTACCGTGTAGTAATACACGCCGTCGTGACGACCGACTACCTTCCCGTCGAGAGTCCTTATCTCGCCTTCTTTCATCGGTATGTATTTACTTAAAAAGTTACGGAAGTTCCTTTCTCCGATAAAGCATATCCCCGTCGAATCCTTTTTCTTCGCCGTCGCCAAACCGTACTTTTCGGCGATGGCTCTTACTTCGGGTTTCGTAATTTTTTCCAAAGGAAAAATAGTATTGGAAATCTGTTCTTCGGTCACCTGATTGAGGAAATAGGTCTGGTCCTTGTTTTCGTCGGCGGCCCGCGTAAGATAGGTCTTTCCGTTTTCGTGCTTAACGCCGCAATAATGCCCCGTAGCTATGTAATCGGCGCCTATTTTCGCGGCTTGTTCCCTGAACGCTCCGAATTTAATTTCCCTGTTGCACAACACGTCGGGGTTAGGCGTTCTGCCCTTTTTGTATTCTTCTACGAACAGTCTGAAAACGTTATCCCAATAGTTTTGCGAAAAATCGACGGTGTAATACGGTATGCCGATAAGGTTTGCCACCCGACGCACGTCGGTATAGTCTTCTTCGGCGGTACAACACCCGTTCGGGTCGGTTTCTTTCCAATTGTTCATAAAAAGTCCGATTACGTCGTACCCTTGCTCTTTGAGAAGAAGGGCGGCTACGCTGCTGTCCACTCCTCCGCTCATTCCGATTACTACAGTTTTCGCCATATTGCACCTCATGCGTTTATATTGAGATTATAACAAATTTATATCGTAAAAGCAACGCATATAAATAAACCACTCCTTTTTTCCGGCGAAAACATTTGAGCGTAAAACGTTTTTTCAAGGTATAACGGCAACCCGAACGGCAATACTTATCCGTATCAAACCGAAGGAGATTATTTTATGAGTTTTAACCCTTTTAACGAACGCCCCGAAAAAATAGATTCGCTTTTTTCCGACTGGACGTCGATTTATCCGAAGTCTTACGATAAAAACGAAGTTGACCCTTACACGAAAGTCCGCTGTATCCTTATGAACGGAACGGAATTCGAAGCCAACTGGTATTCGCACCAATTCCACCGCCATTGCCCCGACAACGACGTACGGAGAGAGCTCGCCGTAGTCAGAGCGCAGGAACAGCAACAGCAAAAACGCATCGCCTGCCTTAAACCGATTAACGAAAGCGTTTTGGAAACTACAATAGGCTACGAACAGTTGGCTGTCGACCTTACGGCGATACTCGCCCAGCGAGAAAAGGACGAACACGTCAAAAAAGCGCTCGATTTTGCCCTTCTCGAAGATTTCGACCACTTGTATCGCTACGCTGACCTTCTCGATATGGAACAGGGTATCCACGCCGAAAGACTCGTCGGAAGATACACCGAGATTATGCCGGGCAGACCTACTATAAGCCATCACCGCTACCCTTACGACAACGTAAAACGCTATACCGATTTCAAAAAAGCCGACCCGATTACGAAACTCGACGTCGCGATAATAACCGCCGCCGAACAGCAGACTATGAACTACTATATGAACCAGGCGGGCTTCTATACTTCCGACCTTGGTCGCAGACTCTATACCGAAATAGCGATGGTTGAAGAAGAACACGTCACCCAGTACGGTTCTTTAATGGACGTCACCGACACCTGGACGGAATGTTGGCTTAACCACGAATACACCGAGTGCTACCTTTACTATTCCTGCTACAAGTCGGAAACCGACCCCTATATAAAGAAAGTGTGGGAACAGCACCTTATTGCAGAAATCGCCCACTTGCACAAAGCCGCCGAAATTCTCAAAAAGGTAGACGGCAAAGAATGGCAGGAAGTTATTCCCGTAGGCGAATTCCCCGCCCTTCTTATCTTCTCCGAACAAAAAGACTACGTCCGCAACGTGCTTAAAAATACCGTCACTTTAACAGGCGATATGGAAGATTACTCCACCGTAAATTCCATCCCCGACCAAAGCAGATTTTTCTTCTTCCAGGATAAAATCAACGGCAACGTAAACAGCGTCGTAAGCCATACCGTAATAAGTCAGTATATCGACGAGTTCGGCAAAGATTACCGCTATGAGGATACCAAAAATCCGATTATAGAACTCCAAAACAGAAAAATAGACAACGTAAATCTCGGCAGAGTTAAAGAATCCGTAAACGCATAAGGAGAAAAATAATGAAACTTATTGACAGCGAAACTTACAAGAATTTAGCGAGAGCTTACGCAAGCGAATGTATGGCAAGAACGAGATACGAATTCATCTCCTACAACGCCTATCAGGAACAGTACGTCGAAATTTCCGATATAATCGGCGAAATCGTCCATCAGGAATTTACCCACGCGAGAATGTTGTATACCTTCATCCAGACCGCCGACGAAGGCACTATCGACAACGTGGAAATCTCCGCAGGCTTCCCCTTCCGCGAAAAGTGGAACTTCCTTGACAATCTCCGCCTTGCCGCCGAAGACGAAAGCAACGAAATCGAAGCCTACGAACGCTTCGCCAAAGTCGCCGACAAAGAAGGCTTCCGCGATATAGCCGGACTCTTCCGCAACCTTATCGTCGCCGAGAACGCCCACAAAGGCATCTTCAAACAACTCTACGAACAACTCAAATCCGGCTCTCTCTACAAAAAGGATAACGAAGTCGTCTGGAAATGCGCCGACTGCGGCTACGAACAAAAATCCAAATCCGCCTTCACCGAGTGTCCCCTTTGCCAAGCCAAACAAGGCGCCGTCGAAGTCAAAACTACCTTCCCCGAATGCGTGTCCTGCATATAATATCCACCCGCACGTCACACGAAACTTCTCCGCCGTCGTCACTCTTCGTGCCGTAAAAATTTTATCCGCACAAATTGCACTCAAAGAAGCAAGGCATTCCGGCCTTGCTTCTTCGTTCTTATTCTTTTTCTCTCCCTTGCTTCATCGCGATAATTAACGAAGGACACCTCTGCGGGTGTCCTTTAATATTATGGC
>DJPE01000098.1 GCA_002439705.1 Christensenella sp. UBA6420 | reverse complement strand
GCTTACTCCGCCCACAGTCCTTACCGTGGTCACGCCCGAATAGAGTTCCGATTTAGCGAAACTTTTGCACAACGCTATTCCTACGCTTCTCGTAAGCTCGTTTTTCAGAATAATTTTAATAAGCTTCTCATTGTCGACGGGCTTTTTCTTCACCTTCCCGCCCGCAGGCAAATGAACGTGCATATTTATAAGCCCGGGCGTAAGATACCTTCCGCCAAGGTCGATAATTTTACCGCCGTCCGCAACTTCTTCTGCGGTCACTTTCTCGATAATTCCGTCGCTTATTACGACGTTCATTCCCGCAACGGGAACCATATTCTCTCTCCCGTCGAGAAGAGTACAGTTTTTCAGAATAGTTTTCATGTCTTCTCCTTATTGCGTTATCTTATTCCACAATCTTCCCTATTCAATAAATATAATATCACACTTAAACGTACTTTAACAAACACATTATAAATCTATCCCACCGCTTTTCTTTTATTTCAAAAATACCTACAAAAAACCGATTATTATAAATCTATCGTACCTTATTATAATACGGATTGTGATTTTATACTATGTTTTTTACCGACATTGATAGCGTTACTATGATAAACTCGACCTAAAACTGCAACTATATGCATTTTTAAGTCGTAATTTGTAAGTCGTATTGTAAAAAATTGTTTTTTTAACGATAAATCAATTCTATTAAAGCGCGTTGCTTTTCGGGTGAAAGTCTGCGGAAACAAAAAAGCATTTCTTTTTCGTTTTCGGAAAGTACTTCTATCTGTTCGTCTTCCAGGAAAAATTGCGAAAGCGTAAGTCCGAATGCTTTGCAAATGCGTTGTAACAGTTCTATTTTAGGCGGCGTCTTACGCTGATACATAGTCGATATCGTAGAATACGTCGTTTCCGCTTCTTGCGCTAATTTGTAGTCGGTCCAATCCCTTTCCCCTTGTAATTCTCTGATTTTGTCTACGATATCCATATACTAACTCCTTCGTTTCTTTTATTACCTTACTACGCATTTGCGATACATATACTACGCAAACACATTGACAAATATACGCAATTGCGTTATACTACTGACGTAAACGCATTACATAAGAGACCTTTATGAACGGAAAATCACAAATAAAGTCGAAAAAACGCGTGTCAGAACACGGCGAAGTCTTCACAAACGAACGCGAAGTAAAAGCCATGTGCGATTTAGTCGCGCAGGAATGTGACCGAATAGACAGCAGATTTTTAGAGCCTGCGTGCGGCGACGGAAATTTCTTATTTGAAATTTTAACGCGCAAGCTCGCTACTGTTAAAAAATTATACAAATCAAATCCGTACGACTACGAAAGATATTCCGTACTCGCAATTACGAGTATCTACGGCGTGGACATTCTCGCCGATAACGTGGAAGAGTGCCAAAAAAGGCTTTTCGACCTATGGGATAAGGAATACAAAAGTATCTGCAAAAAAGCTACCAACGAAGAAACGCGCGAAGCCGTAAAGTTTATTCTTTCAAAAAATATTTTGTGCGGCAACGCCCTTACCCTTATGCGTGTAGACGAAAATCAGCAGGACACTGACACGCCGATTATTTTTCCCGAATGGAGCCTGATACTTGGTACAAAACTAAAACGCCGCGATTTTCGCCTTGACGTATTGCTTAAAGCTAACGACAAACCGAAGAACGGACAATCGTCTCTATTCGATATACCCGAAGATATTAGGAGCTATATCTCCATAAACCCTACTACGCAAGAATATATGGCGGAGCCTGTTTGCGAATATCCGCCGATACATTACAGGAAGGTGCAACAAAATGGCTGAATCTTTTTTCGACAAGGTCTATAAGAACAAGACCTTGCATACGCCTGACGTTTTGTCATGTTTGGCGAACCTGAGCAACGACGAAGTCTTTACTCCGCCCGACGTGGTGAACGCAATGCTCGACTTACTGCCGCAGGAATTATTTTCTGATCCGAACACGACCTTTTTAGACCCTGCGTGCAAAACGGGCGTGTTTTTACGCGAAATCGCAAAACGCCTGCTCGTGGGCTTGCAAGACGAAATCCCCGATTTGCAACAGCGTATAGACCACATACTACATAAACAGCTTTTCGGAATTTCGATTACCGAACTCACAAGTTTGTTATCCCGAAGAAGCCTTTACTGTTCAAAGTACCCCAACGGCGAATATTCCGTATCGCATTTCGATACGTCAGAAGGAAATATCCGTTTCCGACGGATAAACCACACTTGGTTAAACGGAAAATGTAAGTATTGCGGCGCAACCGAAACACAATGGAAACGCGGCGACGACAAAGAAACGCACGCATACGAGTTTATACACACAGAAACCCCGGAGAAAATTTTTAATATGAAATTCGACGTAATTATATCCAACCCACCCTATCAATTAAGTTTTGGTATCGAAGGCACTAACAGTGCTAATGCAAGATCAATTTATGATCAATTTATAACAAAAGCGTTAGCTCTATGTCCGCATTATTATTGCGTTATCACTCCAAGTCGCTGGATGACAAAAACAGCACAAGGTATTTCTGATAATTGGGTTGAGTCAATGATAAGATGCAACCATATAGAAGTTCTACACGATTTTCCAAATGCAAATGATTGTTTCCCTGGTGTTGAAATTAAAGGCGGTGTGAGTTATTTCTTATGGAATAGAGACTACTATGGTAAATGTAAATATTATTACCACAATTATGATAGCAATATCATTCAAGAACGTTTTGACTACCTTGATTCCGCTAACGCGGGTGTTGTAATAAGAGAACCCCAATCTTATTCGATTTTTGAAAAGATCATTTCAGTGGAAGGAACTTATTATACTGAGTTGACTAACAATTTTTCGGGTTTAGTTAGCCCCAAGCATTTTTTTGATAACAGCGAATTGTTAACATCTAACTGGAAAGGTTATAGAAAAGATAAAAGTGATCTATACAATATCAAATACTACATCAGCAAGTCGTTCAATGAAATACCTTTTGGTTGGATACGGCAAACAGACCTACCTAAAAATAAAAAAACAAAAGATTTACACAAAGTATATATTCCAGCCGCAGGTGGTAGCGGTACTGACTCACAAGTTTTAGGTTATCCGTTTTACGGCGAACCTAATAGCGTATGCTCTCAAACTTATCTCGTCATAGGCTACGACCCACAAAAGCATAATTTTACAAAACAGGAATGCGAAAACATAATCTCGTATATCAAAACAAGATTCTTTCGCTATCTTGTCAGTATTAAAAAGAAAACACAAAACGGTCCACGCGGAGTTTACCAATTCGTCCCTATGCAAGACTTTTCCAAACCGTGGACGGACGAAGAGCTATACAAAAAATATAATCTTTCGCAAGAAGAAATTGACTTTATCGAGTCGATGATTAAACCTATGGAGTAATACTATGGCTAACAACATAAGTCTTTCCGAAATATTACATAAACGCCCCGCCGTCGTACCGACCGTTTACGGTTACGTTCTGCCTACGGTAAAAGACCACGACGGGTATATAAAAATCGGTTATACCGATCGTGAAGACGCAGAAGCTCGTATCCGCGAACAATTGCACACGGCGGCAATAAATTTCAAAATAGTGTTCAAAGAATCGGCTATGCGTTCCGACGGAACGTGTTTTATCGATAAGGACGTTCATCGCCTGCTCCGCCACAAAGGTTTTTTACAACTTAACGAAGGTTCTGACAAAAACGAATGGTTCAGATGTTCCGTTTCGGACGCACGGACGGCAATTGAAGAAGTCCGCACGGAAACCCGTTTTGAAGGCAACAGAACGTGGAATTTCGCTATGCGCGACGAACAAAAGCAAGCCGTCGAAATGACGAAAGAATACTTTATTCAGTCAAAAGCGGAAGAACCTACGAGACCGCCTAAGTTTTTATGGAACGCAAAAATGCGTTTCGGCAAAACTTTCGCCGCGTACGAATTGTGCAAAGCTATGAATTTTAAGAAAATTCTTATCCTTACCTTTAAGCCTGCGGTAGAATCGGCTTGGCAAGAAGACCTTACAAGGCACGTCGATTTTAAGGGTTGGCAGTTCGTCAGCAACAAAGAAGCGAAGTTCGACACGAAAAAACTTGACGAACAGTTCGCCTCCTGCGATAAAAACAAACCTATCGTCGTATTCGGTTCTTTCCAGGACTTACTCGGCACAAACGAAGCGGGCGGAATAAAGGCAAAAAATCAATTTATACACGCTACGAACTGGGATATTATCATATTCGACGAGTACCATTTCGGCGCGTGGCGAGAAAACGCAAAAAATTTATTTGAAAAATACGACGAAGAAAACGACGATTTCGATATAGAAAAATATCAAAAAGAAGAAGCGGGCAACGCAATAAACGAATCGTTTTTGCCTATTACTTCCGCACATTATTTATACTTGTCGGGTACTCCTTTCCGCGCTCTTAACTCGGGCGAATTTTTGGAAGACCAGGTTTTTAACTGGACTTATTCGGACGAACAATACCGAAAAGAGCATTGGGATTACTCTTTGGGCGAGAACCCATACGCCGCTCTCCCGAAAATGGTAATGCTGACGTATAAAGTTCCCGATTCCGTTACGGCGAACGTCGCCATTAACGAAGGCTACAACGAATTCGATATAAACGAATTTTTTAAGGCGCAACCGCTTGAAAAAGGAAAAATCGAAATGTCAAGATTCGTGTACGAAGAAGACGTGCAAAAATGGTTAAAAATGATACAAGGTAATTATATGCCCGTCGACGGACTGAAACTCGGCGCGGAACGCCCGCCTATGCCCTTTTCCGATACCACTCTTCTGAACGTTTTATCTCACACTCTATGGTTTTTACCCGACGTAGCGAGTTGCTACGCAATGAATAACCTGCTCACGCAAAAACAAAACTCTTTCTTTAACGATTACAAAATAATAATTTGCGCGGGAACGAAAGCGGGTATAGGACTTGACGCGCTAAAACCCGTTCTTACCGCTATGGGTAATCCGCTCGAAACGAAAACCATTACCCTATCCTGCGGAAAACTTACTACGGGCGTCACAGTAAGACCGTGGGCAGGCGTATTTATGCTCCGTAATCTTAAATCTCCCGAAACATATTTCCAGACGGCTTTCCGCGTACAGTCGCCGTGGGAAGTAATGAACGACCACGGCGATAAAGAAGTCGTAAAAAAGGAATGTTACGTTTTCGACTTTGCGTTGGAACGCGCTTTAAGGCAGATTTCCGACTACTCGTGCAGGTTAAAAGTGGACGATACAAGTCCGGAACAAAAGGTAAAAGATTTTATTTCGTTCCTGCCCGTGCTTGCCTTCGACGGTTCGTCGATGAACCGTATCGACGCGCAGGATATTTTGGATATAACCTATGCGGGAACTTCCGCTACCTTGCTTGCAAAACGTTGGCAAACCGCCCTGCTCGTTCACGTCGATAACGACACTCTGAAAAAGTTACAAAATAATCAGGACGCATTGGACGCTCTTATGCGAATAGAAGGTTTCCGCTCGTTAAACGCAGAAATTCAAACCATAATAAACCGTTCCGAAAAGGTAAAAAAACTTAAAAAAGAAAAGGGCGATAACCTTACGCAAGCCGAGAAAAAAGAACTTACCGAAGACGAAAAGAAAGCAAAATCTTTAAGAAAGCAGGTACAGGAAAATCTTTTGAAACTTGCGGCGAGAATACCTGCGTTTATGTACCTTACCGACTATCGGGAACAGACTATAAAAGACGTGATTACGCAAATCGAGCCGCAACTTTTCCAAAAAGTTACCGGGCTTACGGTAAAAGATTTCGACGTACTTTGTTCTATCGGCTTGTTCGACCCCGAAAAAATGAATCAGGGAATATTCGGGTTCCGAAAATACGAAAACGCAAGTCTTTCTTATACGGGTATAGACAAGCACGCGGGCGAAGCAATGGGCGGTTGGGACACCGTATTACGCCGCGAAGAGTACGACGCTCTGTACAGTAAGCAGCAAGCCACGATGACCGACTTTGAACAAATAGTAATTCCCGAAAAATTCCGCACAAACACCGTAAAAGCCGAAAAAACGCCCGTAATTAACCACAAACAGACGGTAGCCGCAACGCTTACGCCGACGCAAAAGCAAAAAAAAGACGACGCTGAAAAAGAACTCGAACTGTTACTGAATAAAGTGACCGTAGGCGCGAAAGTAACGCACAAAAAATTCGGTGACGGAACTATCGTACGGATAGACAAAGCTCAAAAGCGTATGCGAATAACGTTCTCCGTCGGCGAAAAAATATTCCTGTTCCCCGACGCATTCTTATTAGGCTTTTTACAATTAAAGTAACGCCTTTATCCTGACAAAAATAATACCGCCGTGCAATTACACGGCGGTATTTTTATTTTTTCGTTACAAACTTTCGTTATTTACGAAGTTTTATTTCTTCGGTGAGTTTTGCTATAAACTCGTCGAGCGGCATGGTTTCCGTAGTGGCGGTGTCGCGGTTACGGACGGACACGGTGCCGTTGTCCACTTCCTGTTGTCCGATGATGAGCATATAGGGTACTCTGTCCACTACCTGCGCTTCTCTTATCTTGTATCCTATCTTTTCGTTTCTGTCGTCGAGTTCGCAACGAACTTTCGCCGCGCGCAACGCTTCGTAAACTTGTTTTGCGTATTCGCCGTGCTTTTCGGATACCATCATTACCTTAACCTGCGTGGGAGCAAGCCAGGTCGGGAACTTGCCCGCGAAGTGTTCGGTTATTATTCCTATGAAACGTTCGATAGAGCCGTAAACCACTCTGTGAACCATAATGGGTCTTTGTTTTTCGCCGTTTTCGTCGACGTATTCCAAGCCGAAGTTAAGGGGCATTTGGAAGTCGAGCTGAATAGTACCGCACTGCCAGGTTCTTCCGAGAGTGTCTTCGAGATGGAAGTCGATTTTCGGTCCGTAGAACGCGCCGTCGCCTTCGTTTACTATATACGGAAGTCCGAGTTTTTCGAGAGCGGTCTTCAAGCCGTTGGTTGCTGCTTCCCAGTCTTCGTCGCTGCCCATACTGTCTTCGGGACGGGTGGAAAGTTCTACGAAGTACTTAAATCCGAACTTGCTGTACACTTCGTTGATTAAATGAACTACTCCCACTATCTCGTCGGTAATCTGTTCTCTTCTCATAAAGATATGAGCGTCGTCCTGAGTAAAGCATCTTACTCTGAAAAGTCCGTGCAACGCGCCTTTCAATTCGTGACGGTGAACGAGTCCGAGTTCTCCCACTCTCATAGGCAAATCTCTGTAACTGTGCGGTTGGCTCTTGTATACCATAACGCCGCCGGGGCAGTTCATCGGCTTTACGCAATAGATTTCGTCGTCGATTACCGTCGAATACATATTGTCCTTATAGTGGTCCCAGTGTCCGCTGGTCTCCCAAAGGTGTCTGTTCATTATCATAGGAGTGGATACTTCGACGTAATTATCTCTGTAATGGATTTCTCTCCAATAGTCGATAAGAGCGTTCTTAATCGCCATGCCTTTCGGCAGGAAGAACGGGAATCCGGG
>DJPE01000020.1:24212-34593 GCA_002439705.1 Christensenella sp. UBA6420 | reverse complement strand
GGAAACAGGGCGGGGGTCACCGTGTCCGTTGCCGAAAAGGCGGTAGGTAACGACGTTTTTCCAGACCTTCCCGGCATATATTCCCTTAATAAAGCCGTCAACGAAGAAAGTATATCCGCCGCTTACCTTGACGGAAAAATCGACCTTATCCTTAACGTAATCGACGTAAGGTACCTTTCCCGCTCGCTTTATCTTACTTCACAGCTTCTTGCTCTCGGCATCCCCGTCGTCGTTTTACTCAATATGTCTGAAAAGATAGAGAAAAACGGGGGCGGTATAAACGATAAAAAACTATCGTCTATTTTAGGCTGTCCCGTGAAAAAACTGCAAAAAAACGAAAAGGATTTTTCGTCGGTTTTTCGTCTTTCCGACGTAAAAACTTATCGTAGATTTTCAGGCTCGACCGCAGAAAAATATAAACGGTTCGACGAAATAGAAAGGGAAGTAATTTCGTTGGGAAAACGGTCGGCAATTTCCGATAAAATCGACTCCGTACTCCTTAACGACTATCTGTCGATACCCTTGTTTTTTCTCGTGATGAGCGGCGTTTTGTTACTCTCCGCGGGGCTGTTCGGCAACGTATTGGGCGGTAAAATAAGCGACCTTTTTTCTCTTCTTTCCGATAAATTTTCCGCCCGTTTCGACGGGGTTATTCCGCCGTTTCTCCTGTCGCTTATAGCCGACGGGATATTCGAAGGGGTAGCGGGGGTGCTGTCCTTTCTTCCAATGATTTTAAGTCTTTTTTTCTTCCTGTCCTTACTTGAAAACTGCGGATATTTGTCCCGCGCCGCGGTGTCTTTCGACAGTCTTCTTTCTTCGGCGGGGCTTACGGGAAGAAGCGCGATTACCTTTATTTTAGCGTGCGGTTGCACCGCGCCCGCCTCCGCTTCGACAAGGACCCTGACCGACGATAACGAACGGTCCCGATGCCTTAAAACACTGCACTTTTTTCCTTGCAGCGCAAAGCTCCCCGTATTGAGCTGTCTTCTTTCTCTGTTTTCCGAAAAAGGGTATCTGCTTGCTCCGCTGTTTTACTTGGCGGGGATATTTTTAGCCCTTTTCTTCTGCAAAAAGGACTCTTCTCCGAAAACCGATATTTTTCTTCTCGAAATTCCCCCCTTGCAAAAACCCGATTTTGCGGAAATTATCGGTTCGGTTTACAGAAAATCGCGTTCTTTCCTTTTCAAGGTCTGCACCGTGGTGTTCTTATCGTCGATAGTGGTCTGGCTTACGATAAATTTCGATTTTTCTTTCCGTTCCTGCGTCGCGGAAAACAGTATTCTTGCGGTGACGTGCGACAAACTTAAATTCCTTTTCCTGCCGTTGGGGCTTGCCGACTGGCGGATTATCGCGTCGTTTTTTTCAGGATTTGCCGGTAAAGAAACCGTCGTAGGGGTACTTAACGTGGTCTGTAACGGTAATATATCTGCGGCGTTCACGCCCTTTTCTTCCTTTAATTACGCCCTGTTTTTGTTCCTTTCTCCCCCTTGCGCGACCGCTTTGTCGGCGTTGAAAACCGAACTCGGAACGAAAAAATTTGCGGCGGTTTTCTTTCGGCAAATCCTGTTCGCTTACGCCGTATGTTCCGCTCTCAACCTTTTATATTTGCTTTTCAGCGTATAGAAAAGCGTCCTGCTGTTGATTTATTTCAAATTTGCTTATATAATATTTTCATTAGCTTTTTCAAAAGGGAAATTATGAAAACGGATATAGAAATTGCTCGCGAAACAAAACTCCTGCCGATAAAGGCAGTCGCCGAAAAACTCGGACTTACCGAAGACGATTACGATTGTTACGGAAAGTACAAGGCGAAAATTAAAATTAAGCCCGAAAAACGCTCTTCGCACCTTATTCTCGTGACGGCGATGAACCCCACGCCTTTCGGCGAAGGGAAAACGACGGTAAGCATAGGGCTTGCCGACGCGTTGAGTCTTCTCGACAAAAAAACCTGCCTTGCTTTGCGAGAACCGTCCTTAGGTCCGGTGTTCGGAATAAAAGGGGGAGCGTGCGGCGGCGGATACGCTCAGATAGCTCCGATGGAAGACATAAATCTTCATTTCAACGGCGATTTTCACGCGATAACTTACGCCAACGACCTTTTGTCCGCCCTTATAGACAACCATATCGCGCAAGGAAACGAACTTAATATAGATAAGGTGGTCTGGCGGCGGTGTATCGACCTTAACGACAGAGCGTTAAGAAACGTGGAAGTAGGATTAGGGGGAGAAAAAAACGGCGTTCCGAGAGAAGACGGTTTTACCATAACCGCAGCGAGCGAAATAATGGCTATCCTTTGCCTTGCCACCGACTTAAAAGACCTTAAACGCCGTTTAGGCAATATCCTTATAGGTTACGACAAGTCGGGAAAAGAACTTTTCGCAAAGGACTTAGGCGCGGAAGAATGTATGACTATACTACTTAAAGACGCGATTTTCCCCAATCTCGTACAGACTCTCGAAGGTACTCCCGCGATAGTCCACGGCGGACCGTTCGCTAACATCGCCCACGGTTGCAACACCGTTACGGCGACTACCGCCGCCATGGCGACCGCCGATTACGTCGTCACGGAAGCCGGTTTCGGCGCGGAACTCGGAGCGGAAAAGTTCTTCGACATTAAATGCAGAAAGGCAGAATTAAGCCCCGAAGCTACCGTACTCGTAATCACTTTACGGAGCATAAAACACAACGCCTACGTTCCGTCCGATAAAATTACCGAACCCGATAAGGAAGCGATAATTAAAGGTTTCGGTAACGTAAAGCGGCATATAAGTAACCTAAAAACCGTTTTTAACCAAAACGTAATCGTCGCCTTAAATCGTTTCCCGACCGACACGGAAGAAGAAATCGAATTAGTGAAAGACCTTTGCGAAAAAGAAAACGTAGCCTTCGCCGTAAGCGAAGGATTCCTTAAAGGCGGCAAAGGCAACTTATCTCTCGCGGAAGCCGTACTCGGTTCGTTAAAAAAGACCCGCCTTACTCTTGCCTACTCCGACGAAATGACCGTGAAGGAAAAAATCGAAGCGGTAGCGAAGAGAGTTTACGGAGCGAAAGGAGTAACATATTCCGAGAAAGCGGAAAAGGTTTTGTCTTCCCTTAACGAAAGATACTCCCGTTTTCCCGTGTGCATAGCGAAGACTCAATACTCTTTCAGCGGCGACCCGACTCTTCTCGGCGCGCCCGAAAATTTTTATCTCGACGTTAAGGACGCGCTTATAAGGAGCGGAGCGGAATTTTTGGTAATTCAATGCGGCAGTATCCTTTTGATGCCGGGGTTAAGCAAGGTTCCCTGTGCGTTGAAGATGACTATTTCCGACGACGGAACGATAAACGGGTTGATGTAAAATGACGGATAAAGAAAGATTAAAATCTGCGATAGAAAACGGCAAATACGTCGTGTTTTTCGGCGGGGCGGGAGTGTCCACCGCAAGCGGGATCCCCGATTTTCGCGGGGCGAACGGAATTTTCACCGCGGGCAGGCGTTTTTCCGCCGAACAGATAGTAAGTTCGGGTTTCTTCTACGCTCACCCGAAAGAATTTTACGATTTTTACAAGTCGAAAATGCTGTATCCTAACGCTTTGCCGAACAAAGCGCATATTAAACTTGCCGAACTCGAACGTAAGGGTAAAATTAAGGCTATAATAACGCAGAATATCGACGGACTGCACCAGAAAGCGGGCAGTAAAAACGTAATAGAACTGCACGGAAGCGCGTTACGAAATTACTGTCAACGCTGCGGAAAAAGTTTCGACCTTGACTATATAGTTAAGAGCGACGGCGTGCCCCGTTGCGATAAGTGCGGAGAAATAATAAAACCCGACGTCGTTCTTTACGGCGAACAACTCGACGAAACGGTACTCGAAAGGGCGTGGGAAGAAGTGGGAAAATGCGACGTTCTCATAGTGGGCGGAACGAGTCTTTCCGTCTACCCCGCCGCTTCGTTCGTGTACGCGTTCAAAGGAAATACCTTAATCGTCATTAACAAAACTCCCACGGGAGCGGACGAGCGGGCTTCTTTCGTAATCCGCGACGACATAGCCGAAGCGTTCGATTTCTGAAAAAATCGTTCTTTAGCGACGGACCGATTGCTTTTGTTTTCAGAAGACGAGCGGCGCAAATATTCCGCGATAACTTTTTGTATTTGACATATTTTTTTATATATTATATAATTTTACAGTTAGACGGACGCGTAACGAGCGTTTATCGACGAAATTTTAACTTAAACGGCGGACGACCGCCGATATCGGAGGCAATATATGGCAGGAATTACCATCACAAAATCCAAATACGACGAACTCGTAAACAAACTTTCTTATCTCGAAAACGAGAAGACCAAAGAAATTTCCGACGCTCTTAACATAGCGAGAGGCTTCGGCGATTTGAGCGAAAACGCGGAATATTCCGCCGCAAAAGACGCGCAGAACGCCAACGAAGCGGAAATCGCCCGTCTTAAAGACACCATAGCTCAGGCTATCGTAATCGACGAAAACGCCATTTCCACTCACAGCGTGTCCATCGGTACGAGAGTAAAGGTTCTCGACGTGGAAGAAAACGAAGAAACAGAATACAACATCGTATCCACGTTGGAAGTAAATTCCCGCGAAAACAAGATAAGCGATAAGAGTCCTATCGGAAAAGCTCTCATAGGACACGGCAAGGGAGAAACGGTAGTAGCCGCCACCCCGTGCGGAAACCTTTCCTTCACGATTCTCGAAATATCCAAGTAATCAGGAGAAATTATGGCAGAAAACGTACAAAACAATCCGCAGCCGCAGGAACTCGACCTTACCGAAGTAGTAGCCGTCAGACATAAAAAGCTTGACGAACTCAAACAAAACGGAAAAGACCCTTTCGAAATTACTAAATTTAACGTCGACGCAAAAGCGGCGGATATAATAAACGATTACGCAAAATACGAAGGAAAGACCGTAACTATCGCAGGCAGAATGATTTCCCGCAGAATTATGGGTAAAGCGAGTTTCGCTCACCTTCTCGACTGCGGAACCACTATCCAGTTCTATTGCAAACGCGACGAGATGGGCGAAGAAGAATACGCCGAGTTCAAAAAATGGGACTTGGGCGACATTCTCGGAATAGAAGGCGAAGTCTTCACCACTCACACGGGCGAAGTCAGCGTAAAGGTTCATAAGGCTACTTTGTTAAGCAAGTCCCTTTTACCCCTGCCCGAAAAGTATCACGGTCTTAAAGACACCGACCTTCGCTATCGTCAGCGTTACGTCGACCTTATCGCGAACCCCGAAGTTATGGACACGTTCAAAAAACGCAGTAAGATAATAAGCTGCATACGCCGTTTCCTTGACGAAAAAGGCTTTATCGAAGTGGAAACGCCTATTCTTAACAGCATTCCGTCGGGCGCAAGCGCAAGACCTTTTATTACCCACCACAATACTCTCGATATAGATATGTATCTGCGTATAGCGCCGGAACTTTACCTTAAACGCCTTATAGTAGGCGGTTTCGACAAGGTTTACGAAATAGGCAGACTTTTCCGTAACGAGGGTATGGACGTAAAACACAACCCCGAATTCACCACGATAGAGTTGTACCAGGCTTACGCCGACTACAACGATATGATGGACATAACCGAAGAAATGTACAAGTACTGCGCGAAAGAAGTTCTCGGGACCACTACCGTAAACTTCCAGGGCACTACGTTGGAACTCGGCGGAAAATGGCCCCGTCTTACCATGGTCGAAGCGGTCAGAAAGTACACGGGTATCGACTTCGACGCGATGGAAATGCCCGAAATTCTCGAAAAAGCGGCGGCTATCGGCGTAGAACTCGACAAAAATATAAGTTGGGGCAAGGCTCTCTACGAAGTGTTCGACCAAAAAATAGAAGAACACCTTATTCAGCCCACGTTTATTATAGACTACCCCGTGGAAGTAAGTCCTTTGGCAAAACGCAAACCGTCCGACAAGCGTCTTACCGAAAGGTTCGAATTCTTTATGATAGCTTGCGAAATGGGCAACGCTTTCTCGGAACTCAACGACCCTATCGACCAACGCAGCCGTTTCGAGCAGCAGGCTAAGGAAAGAGCGAACGGCGACGACGAAGCGCAGATGACCGACGACGATTTCGTCACCGCTTTGGAATACGGACTCCCCCCGACGGGCGGACTCGGTATCGGTATCGACAGAATGGTAATGCTCCTCACCGACAACTATTCCATAAGAGACGTGCTTCTCTTCCCGACGATGAAACCGAAAAAATAATTTACGAAGCAGAAAACGGGCTTCTGCGAAATTCGCGGAAGCCTGTTTTTTAAGAGAATAATATCGATAAAAAGTAAAATCCGACCGTAAAATAAGTCGGGTCAAGAGATAAAAATGAAAGGTAAGTTTATCACGTTCGAAGGTTGCGAAGGGGTAGGTAAGTCCACCCAGTTGCGACTTATTAAAGAATATCTGGAAAAGACTAATCAGGACGTCGTGTTCACGAGAGAACCCGGCGGCACGCCCTTAGCCGAAAAGATAAGAAATATTATCCTTACGGAAAATATGTGCGCGGAAACCGAAGCGGAACTTTTCGCCGCGGCTCGTTGCGACCATATCCGTAACCTTATTCTGCCAGCTCTAAACGACGGCAAGACGGTAATATGCGACAGGTTCGTAGATTCGTCGTTGGCTTATCAAGGGTACGGCAGAAACTTAGGATACGAAAGGGTGAAAGACATTAACTTTTTCGCCTTTGAAAACTGTATGCCCGACGCGGTGGTTTTTCTCGATATGAACCCGCTCGAAAGTTGGAGAAGGAAAAAAGGCACGATAATAGACAACGACAGGTTGGAAAGAGAAAAGGACGCTTTCCATTTGAAAGTTTACGAAGGGTTCAAAGAAATCAGGGAAAAACGCGACAATTACCTGTCTATTATTCCCGTCGAAGACAAGCGAGCCACTTCGCAGAAAATTATAGAAGAGCTGAAAATAAGGGGACTTATAAAATAATGGCGGATTTAGACGCTCTCATTTTAAGAAGAAACGCTTTCAAATCCTTCGCTTCCGACGCAAAGCACGGCTTAGGACACGCCTATTTGTTGGTTTGCGAAGACGGACTTGCGAGAGAAAGACTGCTTACCTTGATGGCGAAAAGCGTTTTTTGTCCGAGAATATGCGGCGAGTGCGCGACCTGCAAAGGGATAGAAGACCGCTCCTACCTGGACGTCATGTTTTTCGACGGCGCGACGATGAAAGTACCCGACGTAACCGACCTTACGGAAACGGCTATGATAAAACCCGTCGTCGGCGACAGAAAGATTTATCTTATAGACAACGCCGACAAATTAAGTCCGCAGGCTCAGAATAAGATGTTGAAAACCTACGAAGAACCGCCCGCATACCTTACGGTTATTCTTGCGTGTTCGTCGGAAAACGGTATCCTTACCACTATAAAAAGCCGCGCGAAAAAGCTGTATTTCGATAGTTTTACCGCGCGGGAAATAATAGATTATCTCACCGAGAACGGAGCGGACGCGAGAGAAGCGGACGTCGCCGCCGCCGTCAGCAACGGCAGTCTCGAACGGGCGGAAAAGTTCCTTCATTCGGAAACCTTCGCAGCTTTGTACGACGGGTGTTTTACGATAATGAACGAGCTTACGGCGAGCAGCAAAGTCCCCGAACTCGTGTTCAGAGAAGAATTCAATAAAGAAAACGTACAGATATCTTTCGATATAATGGAAATAATCCTGTGCGACGTAATGAAAATAAAATCGGGCAGCGGATTGCCGTTACTTAACGACGGGCGCGAATACGACATCAAAAAAATCGCCGAAAAATACACGGCGCAAAGCGCGGCTATGGCTCTCGCCGCAATAAACGAGGGCAGAAAACTACTTAACAGCAACCTTTCTTCCGTCAGCGCGGCGGAAAGCGTACTGTTCAAAATTCTGGAGGCTAAATACAAATGGCAATAGTTGTGGGCGTAAAGTTCAAAAACTCGGGCAAGACCTACTATTTCGACCCTAATAATATAGCGTTTAAGGACGGCGACGGCGTAATTTGCGAAACCGCCCGCGGCGTGGAATACGGCGTGATATCCGCCGCCAACAAGGAAGTGGACGACAAAGAAATCGTCGCTCCCTTAAAGCCCGTCACGAGAAAAGCTACCGCCGAAGACGAAAAAAGGCAGAAAGAAAACCTTTCTAAACGCGAATACCTTATGAAGACCACTATGGAAAAGGTCGCAAAAAACAAACTCGAAATGAAAATCGTGGACGCGGAATACACTTTCGACAGACAAAAAATAATAATCTATTTTACCGCCGAAGGAAGAGTGGACTTCCGCGAACTCGTCAAAGAGCTTGCGGGCGTGTTCCACGTAAGAATAGAATTGCGACAGATATACGAACGCGACGACATAAAAATGCGCGGAGCACTCGCCGCCTGCGGCAGACCCTGTTGCTGCACGACCTTTTTGCAGGACTTTGAAAAAGTATCCATAAAAATGGCGAAAGTGCAAGGACTTAGCCTTAATCCGCAAAAAATAAGCGGCTGCTGCGGAAAGCTTATGTGCTGTCTTAAATACGAAAATCCTTACTATCAGGAAGTATTCAAAAAAATGCCGAAAATAAATTCCGTCGCGACCACCCCGGACGGAAAAGGCGTGGTGACGGGACACGATATGCTCCGTCAGGAAGTTAAAGTAAAAATAACCGACAGCGACGGCGCGCAGGAAATAAGGACTTATCCTTTGGATAAAATAAACTCCGCCTGCAAGCAAAACGCCGACGAACTTACCGACGATAACCCCGAGGACAACGAATAATGAAGAAAAAAACCGCTGTCTTAATACTATTCGTTTTAGCGTGCTGTATTACGCTCGTTTCTTGCGCTAACCCCACGGTAAAGGAGCCTTCCGCGGAAGAAACGCTTATTACGCTTTTAGCGAATTTTGAAGAAATCGGCTGTTATTGCGTAAGCGGAAAAATAACGAAAAATAACGAAAACCCGACCGCCGTTTCTTTCGTAGCCGACCGCGAAAACAAGAGAATCGAGCTTGTTTCCGACGGAAAAACCTACGACTATTACGCAACCTACCTTATGGAAACCACGGACAAAACCGTCGTGTCTAAAATAAACACCACCTATGCGGAAACTTTGCGGACGCTCGCTCCTTTCGTCCTTAATTCCTTTACTTACGACAAAAACAATCGCGGCGAAGTATACAAGACCGACGGGAAGATAATAGTGACTTTCTTAAATAAGGGCGTGAAAAAATCGTTCGACTCGTCCTTGAATATCGACGGCGGAGTGCTTACGATAGGGTATAAAGACGGCGTGATTACCGATTCCGTACTTACCACACACCTTACCGAAAACGGGGTTACGGTACCCTTTTATGCAAGATACGAATACCAAACGGCTAATAGCGAAGATGTAGGAAGCGTACCTTTCGTCTCTCCGACAGACAGCCTTAACTATGCGTCTTACGCAATGAGCATCCTTAGCGAAAAGTACGTCGGCAAGACCTTGCGGACGGTCGCCGGCAAAAAAGATACGGGCGTGTCGTTAAAATCCATTCCGGTAACGGCAGCTACCGTGTCGTCGGTCACCTCAATAACCAACGAAAACTACGTCACCGTTGTAATAACTTACTCGGAAAAACAGATTATTCCCGGCTTATCTTCTTCCGTTGAATCTTTCAGAATTACGTTCGATGAAAACTATGTCGTAAACGGAATAAATATAAACGAAGGGATAAGATTTAATTTAGAATAAAATACGCAAAAATTATGAAAAGTTACCGCAAAGTTTTAACCGTAAATTTGCCGAAAAGGCGAGATTTTCTTAACATAACTTTCGACGTCGCGACGGCGGTAAAAGAGTCGGGCGTAAAAGAAGGTTTAGTCCTCGTCAACGCCATGAACATAACTTCGAGCGTTTTTATTAACGACAACGAATCGGGGCTGCTGTCCGACTTCGAAAGGTGGCTTGAAAAACTCGCCCCCGAAAAACCATACTCACGCTACGCCCACAACGGATACGAAGATAACGCCGACGCCCACCTTAAACGCACGATTATGGGCAGAGAAGTAGTCGTGGCAATAACCGACGGCAAACTCGACTTCGGCACGTGGGAACAAATATTCTACGGCGAATTCGACGGAATGAGAGATAAAAGGATACTTATTAAGATTATCGGAGAATAAAGTTTTTTCCACTGCGTGGCGTTAATTGCCCAACAAGTTTGGCGTTAATTGCCCTGACGGGCGTGAATTGCCACTTGCGTGGCGTTAATTTCCAAAGCTAACGCTTCGGAGTTATGGATATAAAATCTTATTAAGGAATGGAGTTTTTTCCGTTCCTTTTTTCTTTATACTTAACGCCGAAATCTTCGATTTTGGCAATTCACGCCCGTTAGGGC
>DJPE01000020.1:0-24198 GCA_002439705.1 Christensenella sp. UBA6420 | reverse complement strand
AGGGCAATTAACTCCGCTCCGCAAGGAGTGGAAATTAACGCCACGCAGTGGCATTTAACGCCAAACTCTGTTTTGCTATTAACTCCGCCACGCGGATATCTACTTTCTTTCGTACTTCTTAAAGTACGCTATCATCGCGTCGGTGGCTTCCTTGCTTTCTTCCCATTCGGGATTTATTACCGCGTAGACGTGTTCGAGTTTATGCAAAGTTTTGTCGGGGAAATCTTTTATTTCGTGTTCTACGTTGCGTTCGGTAAGGAGTTTTTCAAAGGAAAGTACGTCGGAACGCATAAAGTCGGATCTGGAAGTGTTGAGAAACACTGGCGGCAAGACCGACAAGTCGAGATTTCTTAACGTGGCAATGTGCAGATAGGGGTGTTTTTTCCAGTCTTTGCCGAAGAAGAGCGTAAAAATGTAGTTTATGACGGGGAGTTTTATTTTGCGGAATTTTTCCACGTCGGAAACGCCGCAGGTAAGTCCCAACGCACGGAAATCGAGGTTGGTTTTCATATTAAGTTCTTCCCGCAGTTTTTTATCTCCGTTTATCGCTACGCATAATGCGGCAAGGTGCGCTCCCGCACTGTCGCCGGTAAGATATACGTTGTTTAAGTCGCCGCCGTAATCGGCTATGTTTTTTTCCACCCACTTGAAAGCGGCGAAACAGTCGTCAAGGATAGCCGGAAAAGTGCCTTTACCTTCTTCGGTGATTATGCGGTAATTTATGTTGACGACGCAGTAGCCGTATTTTGTCAAGCCCTGACAGTAGTGGGCGTTTATTTCTTTCGTGCCGTATATCCACGCTCCGCCGTGTATATCTATAATCACGGGCAAACGCTCTCCCGCGGATAAGTTGTCGGGGCGGTACACGTCGAGAAGGTGATAATTATTGCCGTCAGTTATGTACGGAATATCATAAAACTTCTCTACACCGTCGAAAGGAGTTTTCGAAGCCATCCTTTTTGCGTCCTTTTTCGCTATCATGCCGTTAAATTTATCTATAAGGGTTTTACTTCTGCACATTCTGTTTCTCTCCTTTTTACGTTATTCTTATACTAAAACACTTTTTTTAAGTTGTCAATACGCATCGTCGCCACTAAGATTACGCTTTTTACATTCCAAATTACAAAACCTATTGAAAATAGTTAGATTTTTTAGTAAAATTATTATATTATTGTTCAGGAGCAAAAAGATGAAAATTTCTACCATATTAAAAAATATCGTAAAATCTGTTATAGTTATCCTGCTTATCGCAGTTTTGGTTTGCGTTACTTACTCGCTGCTTTTCGGTAATGCGGAAAAGCCGTGGGACGGCGTAAGTCTGCAACCCCACGAAAAAGGCGCTGTGTACGACTATAAATATTATAAAAGCCAGGTAAAACACGATAAAGCTATGATACTTATACCGGGGCTTATGGCGAGTTCTTTCTACAATGCGGAAACGGGAGAACCTATGTGGAGCGTAGCGGGCTTCGGACATCTCGCGACTACGATGATACAGAAAAAGACTCTCGAAGAACGCAGCGAATATTTCGACTTCGTGGTAAACAGCCTTAAATGCGACGAAAACAACGTGCCGCTTCTTAAAGAAAGAATAGCGACGATGAATGACGGTGAGAAGTATGCGACTTTCGACGGAATGAAATACATTTACGATATGGTTTATCCCGTCTACGGAGACCGTTACGATGTCGTTGTATGGCAATACGACTGGCGTCAGCACAATATGGGCAGCGCGGCAGAACTCGAAAAATTCATTAACTACAACGGCTGGAAAGAAGTAATGTTCTTCACCCACTCGATGGGCGGAATAGTCACCGCAAACTACCTTTCCCGCAGTGCGGAAAACAGAGCAAAAACCAAACTGTTTATGCCGTTTGGGTGTCCGTTCTTCGGGTCTATGGACGCCATAAATAATCTTTTTGAAGTAGAGAACGCGTCGGGGCTTATAGCCGATTTGTTTAAGGCGGTAGGCTCTTACGCTAATCGCGATTTCGCTCTTACAGACATCGCGAGGACACTTGCCAGCATCTACGAACTTCTCAATTCGCCCGCTTTCGACTCCGCCTGGTATTTCGACAGCGACAGTCCTTACTACATAGGAGTAAACGGCTCTATCGGCAACGGCGAAAAGTATCTCGATAACGCCGAAATTTACGAACTCGTTTGTTCTTTCGACTGGGCTAAACGCGCCGACGGCAGTCTTATGCCTGCGGTAAACAACCTGCCCGCCTATTGGGAAAACCTTTACGTCGACGACGGCAACGGCGGCAAAATCTTCGTGGCAGACGCCGTACCGACCGAATTTATCGTAGGTATCGACGTGGCCACCACGATAGCGGTAGAGATAAACGAAGACGGAAAGATAGTAAATAAAATTAAGTCCGCATACGGCGACGGAACGGTGCCCGCTTACAGCGCGTCTGCCGGTCACCCGCTCGACGACCCGAGAGTACATTTGGTTTACGGAGTGGAACACGGTCCTTTGGCTAACAATAATTTCCAGGCGACCGCAGATAAGTCGGGGCTTCAATACCTGCTCGGTATCCTGGAACAGTATATCAAATAGTAAAACTTTCGGTTAAACAAAACAAGTCTCTCGGAAACGGGAGACTTTCTTTTTTGCAAAAAACAAGGGAAAAACGGACGGATAAAATATTTGATAATTACGTATTGAAATCTAAATAAACATTTGATATAATATATTTACTTATATAAAGGAGAGTTCTTGACTTGAAAAAAGCGGTAATTTCGACGATTTTTTTAGTAGCCGCGCTTGCGCTGTGTCTTTTAGTCGTTTTTTGTTCGACTGCGACTTCGTTTGCCGCGGCTTCGGATAAAGTTCCGTTCGTGTTCGACGAAACCGACGCCGTCGTCTTGTTCGACGGGAAATCCGCCGCCGTTTATTTCCGCAATTACCCCGACGCAGACTACGAATACGAATTTACCTTCAAAACGGCAACCGGCGAAACTTCTTCTTATCCGACGACAAATCAATATGCCCTTCCCGCCGAAGGGGAATACGAAACGGTGACCGTGACGGTCAGGCGTAAAGCCGACGACGTTTACGAAGATTTCGAAATCGTCCTTTCGGAAACTTCGGTAAACACTGCCGTATCTCCCGCCCAAATTCCCGCAGGACAGAAAGTGACCTACGACGGAAACGAATATTCTTACCAAAACGTAACTTTTTATAAAGGAAGCGACAGCGTTTCTCCCGTCAACGCAGGGCAATATATAGCCGAAATAAACTGTGACAGTCCGTTCAGAATAACCTTTACGGTAGAAAAAGCCGCCGTCACGGTTACTTGCGGGAATTTATCCTACCGCTACGGCGAAGTTCCTGCAGGCGACGCCGAAATTCTTATAGTCGGACACGTCTCCGACGAAGATACGGAAAATATTAAGAAAGACGTAACCGTAACTTTGCCTTACGGCGAAACGCCCCTTACGCCCGCCGACTACGAAATAACCGTAAACTACGTCGGCGAACCGTCGGATAACTACGATGTGAACGTAAAAAACGGCACTTTAACGGTTCTTAACGGGGCTCTTACCGGCTTTACGTTCGACGACGAAAGCGTACTTTACGACGGAAAAGCACATTCCGTCGCGGTAAAATACGACGAAGAAAGCTGGACGGACGTGGAAATAAGCTATTCCGTCGACTCCGTAACCGACGCGGGCAAGTATGAAGTAACCGCCACCGTAAAAAAAGAATACTACGACGACCTTACTCTTACCGCTACCCTTCTTATAAAAACCGCTTCGCTGGAAAGCAACAATTTAGCCGATTTCGTGTCGATAAGCGGTTCGGAAAGCGGTTTCGACCCCACGCTTAACATAAGCTTAACCAAGACCGAAAGCGACTCGATAGTCGAAAAAGCCGCCGAATTTCTTAAATCGGACGGCACTTACGCCGAAACTATCAAAGCTATATACAAAATAACCGCCTTTTCGGGAGAAACCGAAGCGGTCCTTAACGACGAACCCTGTATTATTTCGATTAAAGCCGACGGTATTTCTTCCGACGACGGAATAAGGATATTTATTTACAGAAACGGCGTTCTTACCGAAACGGAATACTCGTTCGACGACGGCACGTTTACCGTAAGCGGCAGTCCTGCCGACTTGTACGTATTTGCGGGCAAATCGGCGGTAACCGTCGATAACAGATCGGTAATTCTTAACGCAGTCCTTGCGGGGATAGCGGTAATAGTCGTACTTCTTATAATAATCGACGCCTTTACGAGAAACGGAAAAGACAAGAAGCGTTGGCGTAAAAAACACAGCAGGTGGGCTTAATGAAAGGGATAAAAGTAAGTTTAACCAAATTTTCGTTACCGATAATCGCGATTACCGTTGCGATACTTTTTATTTTTGCGATTACTCCCGCATTTTCGACGGGTTACGCCTACGGAGCGAGCGGAGTTTTTGCGGACGGATACGAAACGGAAATTACGAAAACTTACGACGGAAACCCCGTTACGATAGACATAAAAGGAGCTTCGTCCGACGGAGTAACTTACGTCTGGTATAAAAAAGGCGAAACCGACCCGGTAGCTGCCGAAAATTCGGTCTTGTCCGTCGTTTATCCTGCCGAAAGCGGCATATACTACTGCAAGGCTACGAAAGACGGAGCGGAAGAAACTTCTTCCGATATAACGATAACCGTCAGAAAAGCGACGGCGGAAATAAAAATTAACGACGTGACGACGGTTTACGGCGAAAAAGAGCAGGCTCTTACTTACGAACGGACCACTTCCCTTATAGGAAGCGACACGGACGACGACCTTGAAATTACCCTTTTCCGCGAAGCGGGCAAAACGGTCGGCGAATACGACATTTCCGCTATATCTTCGAGCGATAAATACGACGTAAGATTTACAGGCGGCGTTTATAAAATAACGAAACGCAGAATTTACGTCACCGTGGCTTCTCTCGACAGCGTTTACGACGAACCCCTTAAAGAACTCCGTTACGAAGCGGAGCAGGGAAGCGTTTTTGCGGCGGGAGAAAGTATCGACGACCTTAACGTGACTTTGAAAAAAGAAAGCGGTTTCGACGCGGGAAGATACGCTATTACCGCAACCTACGACAACGACGACTACGACGTAATTTTCACGGCGGCTACCTATACTATTACGCCGAAAATTCTTAATTTCAGAGTAATCGGCGCGGAAAATCTCGTTTATAGCGGTTCTACGCCCGAAATAAGCTGCGAAATCGTGGGCGACGAAGCGGACTCTTCGCAGAAAATAGTCTTGTCTTACGACAAATCGGTGAAAAACGCCGGGGAATATACAGGTTATGCAAGGATAGCCGATAATAACTACGCTCTTAAAGACGACGGCGAATTTACATTCTCCATAGCGAAAGCTCCCCTTAAAATTGTCCTTTCCGATATATCCTACGCAAAACCCGAAGACGTAACGCTGAGCGATTTCGTAAAATATTACGGTTTCGTCGGAACGGAAAACGAAAAAAATCTTAACGTAAACCTTTCCGCAAACCTGCCCGCCGTTCCCGGCGAATACTCGATAGAACCTTACGGCGCGGCTCTCGATAACTACGAAATAACCTACGTCGCAGGGAAAGTCACCGTCTACAAATCGGAACTTACCGCGGAATTAGGTTCTCTTAACGGTTCGTTCGACCCGAACGCAACCCTTACCGTTACCGAAAACGAAACTACCGACGTAAACGGATACGGCAGAATAGACAGACTAATAGTACTCGCTTACAAAATAGACGCGGAAGGCGGAATCGCGGGTAAGTACACGGGTAAAATTACCCTTGCGAAAACTCCGTTTACTTTCGGTTTGCGCGCTTGCATCGTCGATTCCGACGGAGTAAAACACAAGTTGGACGGGTATACGATTTCCGACGGGACGATTATTTTCACGGCGGACAGCGAAGGGGTACTCGTACTTTACTACGACCTTCTTCTCCCGGCGATAATCGTTCTTATACTTTTACTCATAATAATAATCGTTGCGATAAAGCGTTCTTCCGACGCGAAAAAATACAAAAAAGCGGCTGCCCTTGCGGAAACGGCAAAAAGGTACGCCGATGCGGCAAGGAATAACGTTTTGCCGAGAGAATAGCTTAATATACTAAAAGGAGGTCTGAATGGAATTTTTTACTCAGTTCGGATTACTGTTTACGAATATGCCGTGGTACGTCGCCGTATGTATCGCCTTAGGGATAGTTCTGCTCCTTATCGAAGTTTTCGAACCGGGGTTCGGAATATTCGGAATTTCGGGTATAGTTCTGCTCGTCCTTAGCATAGTTTTACGCGCGATTATAAGAAAACCGGAAGATAACCCCGTCGCGCAGGTCTTTCAGATGTTGCTACTGTTCCTTATAACAGGCGTGCTTTTATTTATTCTTCTCGCCGTCGCGACGAAAAAAAATTGGCTCAGAAAAACGCCCCTTATTCAGTCGGGTACGGCGGTAAACAAAGACTTTTCGGACGGCACGGAAAACTTTTCTTTTCTCGTCGGGAAAGAAGGCAAAGCCGTCACCGATTTACGCCCGTCGGGCAAAGCCGAAATTGACGGCAAGGTGTACGACGTGGTCGCCGATAACTTTTTTGTAAGCGCGGGCGAAAATATAAAGGTAAATAACGTCGAAGGTTCTAAAATCGGCGTTGAAATAATCAAAAATATAGAAAAGGAGTAAAAAATTATGGCATCTTTACTTGCACTCAACATTCCCCTTCTGGTATTCGGAATAGTATTGGCGGTGGCTGTCGTGGTAGCTTTTTTCGTAATCGTCCCCATGTCCACCTGGTTCAGAGCTTTGGTCTCCGGAGCGTACATCTCGATGGGAAAACTTATAGGTATGCGTCTTCGCAAGATAAAAATAGGTATGATAGTAGAAGCGTATATCACGGGTAAAAAAGCCGGGCTTAACATAAACATCGGAGAATTGGAAACCCACTATATGGCAAAAGGCGACGTCGTCAAGGTAGTGAACGCTCTTATTTCCGCTCACAGCGCGAATATAGAACTTCCTACCCGTACGGCTATGGCTATCGACCTTGCGGGGCGCGACGTTCTTAACGCGGTAAAAGTAAGCGTAAACCCGAAAGTAATAGAAACTCCCGTAATAGCGGCTATCGCGAAAGACGGTATAGAACTTCGCTGCAAAGCGAGAGTAACCGTCCGCGCTAACATTTCCCGTCTTATCGGCGGCGCCGGGGAAGAAACGATAATAGCAAGAGTCGGCGAAGGTATAGTAACCACCGTCGGCAGCGCGGTGACTCATAAAGACGTCCTGGAAAACCCCGACCGCATATCGAAAACCGTTTTGCAGAAAGGTCTCGACAGCGGAACGGCGTTCGAGATACTCAGTATAGACATAGCCGACGTAGACGTAGGCAGAAACATCGGAGCCCAGCTTCAGATGGACCAGGCGGAAGCCGACAAGCGTATCGCGCAAGCCAAAGCCGAAGAAAGAAGAGCTATGGCTGTGGCTACCGAACAGGAAATGAAAGCGAAAACTCAGGAAATGAGAGCCGTAGTTATCGAAGCGGAAGCCGAAGTACCGAAAGCAATGGCGGACGCTTTACGCAACGGAAAATTGGGCGTAATGGACTATTATAACATGCAAAACTTACAAGCCGACACCAATATGCGTAACGCCATAAGCGGAACGGATAAGGCTAATTCCGACAAAAAATAATGGCTGACGTACAGAAAAACAATAAAATAACGCACGGTCACCCCGCTTGTCAAGGCGGGGCGCATCGGCACGAAAAAGTCGTTCCCGGCGGTTCAGCCGGCGGAGCGATCACCGAAGGGTGTATAGACCACTACGATGACAGAATAGTCTACGAAGAAAGCTCCCTTATCGTCGAAGGAGAAGAGTTTTCCCGCGAAGAACTGAAAAATTTTATCGTCATGGGAGAAATTCTTTCCGCGCCGAAATGCAGAAGGAAATAACCGAAATTAAAAATGAAAAGAAAAGCAGGAATTTTACTTAACGTATCGTCTTTCCCCGGAAAATACGGGATAGGCGGGTTTTCGTCCGACGCGGAAAAGGTATTGGACGAATTTGCAATGATGGGAATTAAACTGTGGCAGACTCTCCCCGTGACCGCACTCGGCGCGGGCAATTCGCCTTACAGCGGAGTATCGAGTTTCGCCGGAAACTACCTTTATATCGACCCCGAAAGACTCGACGGACTTCTTACGGCGGACGAAATGGCTTCTTTCCGCTATAACGGAGACGTTTACCTTACCGATTACGCTTTCGCTTCCGTAAAAAAACGCGAAGCGCTGGAACTTGCGTATTCCCGGATAGGGCTTAAAGAAAGAGAAGGTATGAAAAAATGCCTTGAAGACAACGCCTATTGGCTGCCCGACTACGCCGTATATATGACTCTTAAAGAAAAAAACGGCGGAACCATGTGGTCCGACTGGGCGGACGAAGAGAAGTTCTATTCCGAAAAACTTTGCAGGGAAGTAAAAAACGAAATGTCGGAAAGATATAATTTTTACGTTTTCGAACAGTACGTTTTCTTCTCGCAGTGGAAAAAAATCCGCGATTACGCCGCGGGTTACGGAATAGAAGTTTTCGGCGATTTGCCTATTTACGTAAACTACGACAGTTCCGACGTGTGGGCGCATACCGACCTGTTCCTGCTTGACAAGGAATTGCGGCGTAAAAAAGTGGCGGGAGTACCCCCCGATTATTTTGCCAAAGACGGTCAGCTGTGGGGCAACCCCCTTTACGACTACGAAAAAATGGCTCTCACCGGTTACAAGTGGTGGGTGGAAAGATTAAGTCACGCCCTTAAACTTTACGACGTGGTAAGGATAGACCACTTCCGCGGACTGTACGAATACTGGGCGGTAGACGCCGACGAAACCACCGCGAAAAACGGCAAGTGGGAGAAAGGTCCCGATCTGGCTATCTTCAAAGAACTGAAAAAGAAGATAAAGAATCCGAAAATAGTAGCCGAAGACCTCGGAATAATCGACGACAATATAAGAGATTTTCTTAAAAGAAGCGGTTTTTACGGTATGAGAGTGTTCCAGTTCGGGTTCGACGGCGACGCCGGCAACAAACACCTGCCCCACGAATATATCCACGAATGCGTGGCGTACACCGGTACGCACGACAACGACACTACATTAGGGTGGTTACTTAGTCTTGACGAAAACACGAGAAAACAGGTATTCGATTACGTCGACTGCGACGACGGATACGGTTGGGCAAGCGGAGCGGGGCGTTGCCGCGCGACGAAAGCGGTGATAAGGAGCGTCCTTAGTAGCTGCGCCGATATTGCGATAATACCAATGCAGGACCTGTGCGGTTACGGGTCGGATACGAGAATGAACGTCCCCGGAAAAGCCGAAGACTGCTGGCGTTACCGCACAAACTTCGGAGCTATTAACGGAATAGACCACGACTTCTTGCGGAAAATGATAAGGATATACGGGCGTTGACGATAGTTTTTTTCACCGAAAACTCCGTAAAAAGCGACGACTTTATTCTGACAGCTTACGAAAAGTATTGTTCCGTTACGGGAAAAAAGTTTTTCCCCGCGACGGTGGACAGAACCGAACCTAAACCTCGCCTTATCGGAAACGGCGACGAAATTTTAGCGGAATTTTCTCTCTCGCACAGCGGAAAATACGTCGTGTGCGCGATGAGCGAAAAGCCCGTCGGAGTAGATATACAACTTAAAAAAGAAACCTGTATCGAAGATATATCGGAAAGGTTTTTCGGTAAAAAAATAACCGATAAAGACGAATTTTTCGACGAGTTCGGTAAAGGGGAAGCCACGACGAAACTTTACGGGATACCCTTAGCCGACGGGTTACGGATACGCGAAGGGGAAACTTACCGCGTTTTCGACGGATACTCTTTCGCCCTGTGCGGCGGGGATAAGCCGATAAATTTTTACGAGATAAAATATGAATAAACCTAACTACGACAAACTCATGCAAGAAATTATAGGCGGACTTACCGACAAGCCCGCTCTTTTTCTGCACAGTTGCTGCGCGCCGTGTTCCACTAAGTGTCTTGAAGACCTTTATCCTTATTTTAATATAACGGTAGTCTACTACAACCCTAATATAGATACCGAGAAAGAGTACCTTCTGCGCCTTGCCGAACAAAAGCGGTACATAAAAGAAGTCTACGGCGACGAAATTAAGATAATAGACTACGGTCACAGAAAAGAAGACTTCGATAATATCGCGAAAGGCAACGAGAACTTGCCCGAAGGGGGCGCAAGGTGTTTCGATTGCTACCGCCTGCGCCTAAATAAAGCGGCGAAAGAATGTAAAAAAGGCGACTATTTTGCCACGACTTTGACGGTTTCGCCCTTAAAAAACGCCGGTAAAATTAACGAAATCGGTTTTGACCTTGCGAAAACTTACGGCGTAAACTATCTCCCCACCGACTTCAAAAAGCGTGAAGGGTACAAAAGAAGCGTAGTTTTAGCCGCCGAACACGGGTTATACCGCCAGAATTATTGCGGCTGTTCTTTCTCAAAAAAGAACGGCGCGGTCTTGAACGACTTACATATTTCATGTTAGTATATAAATAAACAATACACTCCACGGAGGAACGATATGACACTTAACAAAAACCTTATTCCGGAATTCGATTCCGCCGCCGACGAAAGAAGCAGTATCGTCGAAGACGGATACAGAATAACCATCCTTACCGAAAGGCTAATAAGGCTCGAACGGGGCAGGAACAGGCATTTTTGCGACGGAGCCACGCAGACCGTCTGGTTCAGGAACTTCCCTTACGTCCCGTATACGGTCGAAGACCTGGGCGGTTCTTACGTAATCCGCACTGCGATAAGCGAATTCGTTTTTCTGAAAAAAAGCCGCGTTTTCGTGAAAATAACCGTTGACGGGCAGGAACTTTCCACTTTCGACAAAGGCAACCTTAAAGGAACCTGCCGTACCGTGGATATGCGCAACGGAGCGGTGGCTCTTTGCGACGGGGTTATTTCCCGCACGGGGGTAGCGTACCTGTCCGACAAGAGTATGGCTCTCGGAACGGACGGCAAAGTTAAGGAAAGAACCGTCGATTCCGACGTGTACGTTTTTGCGTACGGTCACGATTACCGCGCGGCGTTACGCGATTTTTACGCCCTGTGCGGCAAAGTTCCCATGATGCCCCGTTACGTTTTGGGCAACTGGTGGAGTCGTTACCGCGCGTACACGCAGGACGAGTACCTTTCGGTAATAGACAAGTTCGCAGAAAAGAACGTTCCGCTTTCGGTAGCCACCGTGGATATGGACTGGCATTGGGTCAAGATAAACGAAAAGTTCGGAGAAAAGTTCCCGACTAAACGTCCGTGGCTCGGTTCGGGTTGGACGGGATACAGCTGGAACACCGACCTTTTCCCCGACTATAAAAAGTTTCTCGACACTCTCCACAAGGATAATTTGCACGTCACGCTCAACCTGCACCCCGCAGACGGCGTAAGGTGGTTTGAAGATAGATACGAAGATATGGCAAAGGCTGTCGGTATCGACCCGAAAACTAAACAGACGATAAAATTCGACCTGTCCGACGATAATTTTATAAACGCGTATTTCGATATACTGCACCACGGTTACGAAAAAGACGGCGTAAACTTCTGGTGGATAGACTGGCAGCAGGGTAAAAAGAGCACCGTAAAGGGGCTTGACCCCTTGTGGGCTTTGAACCACTTACATTATCTCGACAACTGCCGCGACGGAAAAAGGGGAGTTATCCTTAGCCGCTTCGCGGGAGCGGGCAGTCACCGCTATCCGTTGGGATTTTCGGGCGACAGCGTGGCTACCTGGAAGAGTCTTGACTTCCAGCCGTATATGACGTCCACCGCGGGCAATATAGGCTACGGGTGGTGGAGTCACGATATAGGGGGGCATGCTTTCGGGATATACGACGACGAACTCTATCTCCGCTGGTGTCAATTGGGCGTGTTCAGCCCCGTCAACCGTCTTCACAGCACGGCGCACGACTTACAGGGGAAAGAACCGTGGCGTCACTGCGAAACGGTGGAAAAAATAACCGAAGACTTCTTACGCCTGCGTCACAGACTTGTGCCGTATATCTATACCGCTATGAAGAACGCTTCCGACTACGGAATTTCTTTATGCGAACCGCCTTACTACAATTACCCCGACGACGACGGAGCGTATAGAATAAAGAACGAATATTTCTTCGGGTCGGAACTTTTGGTCTGCCCCGTCACGAGTAAGAGAATAAAATCTCTTAATATGTCGAGAACCGACGTTTGGGTTCCCGAAGGAAGATATACGGATTTCTTTACAGGCAGAATATATAAAGGCGGGCGGATAATATCAATGTTCAGAGATTTGGAAACTATCCCCGTGCTCTGTAAGGAAGGGGCGATAATTCCTTTATCGGACGACGGCGTGATTAACGGCTGCGACAATCCGACTAAATTTGAAGTCCTTATTTACCGCGGCAATAACGCTTACTCTTTATACGAAGACGACGGCGAAAGTAGCGATTACAAAAACGGCGAATACGCTTACACCGATTTTACCGTGTCGGAAGAAGACGGAAAGATTACTTTTACCGTTTCCGCTCCCCGCTACGGCAAAGAGAACGGAAAGTTCGCTCTTCCCGAAAACAGAACCTACCGCCTTACTTTCAAAGATATATCGGGCGGCGAAGTTAAAATAAACGGCGTGCCCTGCGACGGAGAAATAATCGTGAAAAACGGCGACGCGGTGGAAATAACCGACTACGAAGTCGCGAAAAACCCCGAACCGTTCGACGAAATGAAGAGAATATTAAGTAGGGTTCAGGGCAATACCTTAATGAGAATGATTAAGTATTTCGGTATGGGCAAGATTACCGACGAAAAGCTCTATCTCGACAAGATAAGAAAGCGTTTCGGCAAAAACGTTTATCTTGCGGCGAAAGAAGTTTCCGAATAGGCTTTTCCCCGTAAAATAACGCCGAAAACGGCGGTCGGAAAGCAATCTTAAATTAGACTTTAAGGTTTTTCGATAAAAATGCGAATCGCTCATTTATTATTGCATAAAGCAATATAATGTGATAAAATAACAATAATTTCAGTTGATTTGTAAACTATGGAGGTTTATATGAACGTATTTTTCAAAGCGTATTGCAGAGTGTTTCAATTCGTGATGAAGTGCGCTATGCCTTTACTGCGCATGCGCGAACCGGAAAGAGTAAAAGGTCTTGACAAACTCGCCGAGCTTATCGAAAAACAGGGCAAAAAGTCCGTGCTTATCGTTACCGACGACGTACTCCACAACAAACTTCACCTTATCGACGGTCTCAAAGAAGATTTAACCAACCGCGGCGTTAAGGTAAGCGTGTACGACAAGACCGTACCCAACCCCACCATCGACAATATAAACGAAGCGTACGAAACGTATAAAGAAAACGATTGCGAGGGCATCGTAGCTTTCGGCGGCGGCTCGCCCATGGACTGTGCGAAAGGCGTGGCTTGCAGAGTAGCCAACCCGAAAAAGACCATTCCGCAAATGAAAGGCGTGCTTAAAGTCGGCCACGGAAAACGTTTCCCCGACGTCTACGCCGTACCTACCACCAGCGGAACTGGCAGCGAAGCTACTTTGGCTGCGGTAATCAGCAATTCCGAAACCAAAGAAAAATACCCCATCGAAGACCCCGTAATCATACCGAGATACGCCGTACTCGACCCCAATCTTACCGTAGGACTTCCGCCCCATATCACTTCTACCACCGGTATGGACGCTCTTACCCATGCGGTTGAGTCTTACATAGGCTCCGAAAACACCGACCTTACCATAGACAGAGCTATAAGGGCGACAAAACTTATCTTCACCTGGCTCGAAAAAGCGTACAACGACGGACACGACCTTAAAGCCCGCGCTTACATGCAGGACGCTTCCTATATGGCGGGCGTTGCGTTCACCCGCGCTTACGTCGGCAACGTACACGCTATGGCTCACGCTCTCGGCGGTTTCTACCACACCCCCCACGGCTTAGCCAACGCGGTAATCCTTCCTTACATACTCGACTTCTACGGAGAAAAGGCTGCCGTTAAACTTGCCGAACTTGCCGACTGCGTAGGAATAAAGGGCGCAAGCACGTTCGAAAAGGCTAAAAAGTTCGTTCAGGAAATCAAAGATATGAACGCCAGAATGAACATTCCTACCTATATCGACGGAATAAAAGAAGAAGATATCCCCGTAATGGCGGAAAGAGCTTACAAGGAAGCGAACCCGCTCTATCCCGTACCCGTGATTATGTCCAAACAAGACTTTATCGACATGTATCACAAGATTATGAAGCCCGTAGAAAACGCCGCCGAATAATTGCTTATCCCGAAAAAAGGAAAGAAGAGGGGCGCATAAATTGCGTCCCTTTTTATAAATAATAATGAAAAAAAAGGAGAAAGTCTCGTTTTTAATAACCCTTATCGTTGCGGTAATTTTGCTTGCCGTGACCTTTTCCGCCGCGGTAATAGGTGCCTTAACCGAACGCAGCGCGTTAAGCGTGATGGGGGAAGCGGGGCTTGACGTATTTATGGCAGGACACACTTACGTTTCACCCGAGAAGACCGATAAAAAAATCGAAAAACGCCGCAGAAAAAACGCCGATTATTCCGTCCCCGACATCTGTAAAAAGCTGTACTCGTTCAGGACGGAAAAGTTTGACGGTAACGAAGTATGCTACTTCGGCGAAGAAACCGAAAAGAAAATAATCTACTTCCACGGCGGCTCTTTTATGTGGCAACCGCTTTTGGTCCACTTCGCCTACTGCGAACGCCTCAGTAAAGAACTGAATATGCAGGTGATAATGCCCGTTTATCCAAAAGCGCCCGAATACAAATACGATTACGTCCTGGAATGGCTGTACGACTATTACGTCACTCTCGACGGCGAATTCTACTTCATAGGCGACTCGGCGGGCGGCGGCATGCTTCTTTCATTCTCTCAATTCTTAGCCGACAGAAATATAAGCGGCGCGAAAAAACTGATTGCCATTTCGCCCGTACTCGATATAGCCTTAACCAACCCGGAAATAGACGAATACGCTCCGCTCGACCCGATGCTCAACAAAGCCGATCTTGCCCGTAAAATGGCAACCTACGCGGGCGACTGCGACGTAAAAAACCCTTACGTAAGCCCCTTGTACTGCGACTACTCGAAGTTAGGGGAAGTCACGATAATAACGGGTACGCACGACATACTCTACCCCGATACCAAACTTCTCGACGAAAAACTAACTTCCGAAAATATAAAGCACAACTATTGGGTCTATAAATACCAGACCCACGTCTTCGCAATCTACCCCATGCCCGAAAGAACGGTAGTTCTTAACAGGATAAAAGAAGTAATTTTCAGCGAGTAAGGGGGAAGAGTGAAGTTGCCTGGCGGCAGTGAAGTTTGCGACTTCCGTCGCAAGTTATGGATAGATATTTTAAAAGTGAAGTTTTTGCTACGCAAAAACTTCACTTTCTAAAACGGATACTTTTTATTCTTATCGTGTTTATACATAGGATACACCGACTGGTCGTCGGTAGACAGGCGGCAGCGTAAAAAGTAACTGTACGCGTAATCTCTGCTTATTATTACGTGGTCGATTAGTTTTACTCCGATGGAGTGGAGCAAAGTCCCCGCCATATCGGTGCCGTCGGTATCGGCTATGCTCGGAGTGACGAGTTTTGACGGGTGATTATGAGCGAGAATAACGTTCTTGGCGTTGTTTCTTAACACTATCGCCACTAAATCTTTCGCGGGGATAGCAATAGAATCGGGCGTGCCGTAGGCGAGCGTGTCGCAACTTATCAATTCGTTTTTTTCGTTAAGGCTGATTACTACGAGTTTTTCGGCAAGGTCGTCGGCAAACAAATCCCTCAAATATGACAAGATGTTGTTGGGCCCTAAAATCTTTTTGTCCGAGAGTTCGGCTTTGAACACGAAATCGTAAATTTCGCCGTAAGATTTTAACAAAAGAGCGGCGTTTCTCGTCATATTTTTGACTTGCATGAGTTCTTTCACGTCGGCGAGAAAAACGTTTTTCAACGTGCCGAACTTCGACAGCAACTCATACGCTATCGGTTTGGTATCCTTATACGGAATCCCGTAAAACAGTAAAAACTCCAACACCTGATAAGGCGGGAGATAACGCAAACCGTTATGTTCCACCACATAGCGGACTCTTTCCCTATGTCCGCTATGCGAAGAAACGTTGATTTTCATAAGCTTATAACACCACCACGCCGTATTCGGCTGCGGGAGCGACGAGATTATCGGTCTTACCGTAAACTACGGCGAATCTCGTGGTTTGTTCTCCCGTGACTAATTCCATAATAAAGTTAAGCGCGCAGTTTATGGCGGTGGTCGCTACGTCTGCGTCCACGTCGGCAAGAGCTACTTTCTTATCCTTTTTCAGGTCGTAGAAAGCGATTTCCATTCCGTCGGGACGGGCTTCGAGTTGCGTTCCAGCTTCGGTAAGCACGTCGTTTATTACGGGGATGACGACGTCGAACAATTCTCCGTCGGTAATCTTTTTAAGTTTATTCATCTTCGCGGTAAGTATTTCGCATACGGAAGTCTTTTCGTAAGCAAGGTCTTTCGCGGCTTCCGATACCGCAAGGCGAGTGGCGGCTTTATTGTATGCCTTTTCGGCGGCGTCGACTTCGGCTCTCAGTTCCGAATAGTCGTCCTTATTGAAGTCGTCGGCTTTATATCCGTCGAGAGCGGCTATCTGAATATCGAGAGCGTTAAGGTCGGTATGGAACTTTTCTATCTTGTCCGTATATTCTGCGCGGGTCTCTTCGTCCAACGTGCTTTCTTCGACAGGCTCTTCGGTTTCTTCCACGACTATTGCGTCTATTCTGTCTTTGAGTTCGTCAGCGGAGCTTATACGACGGTTAAATTCGGCTTGTTTTTCTTCGACTTCCTTCCTTAATTCGTCGGCTTCTTTTTCCGCTTCGTCTCTCGCCACGTCGGACTTCTTTATTTCCGCCATGACGTCGGCGAAGATTTCCGCAGTCACGTTGACGTACATATCGGCGTTTCCGTTGTCGGAAGAGAAAGTCTTGTCGCCGAGAACGATATCTCCGCTGATTTTCGCGATGAGTTCGTCTTCTATTCTTTCGTTTTCTATAATGTCGTCAAGACAGTCAAGAGCCTGCTTGCCGTCGAGTTCGGGACGGATGGCTTCGTCGTAGTCCTTCTGCATGGCTTCCAACCTTTCTTCTTCTTCGGCGAGAGTCTTCTTGTCTTCTTCGGTGGTAGCTGCTATCTTTGCGAGTTCTTCTTTAAGAAAAGCAACATGTTCTCTCACGGCTTCTTCGTCGCCGCCGAGAAGAGCAAATCCTCTGAACTTTCTTTCAAGGTCGGCTACCGTCTTTACACCGTAGGACGAAAGAAGAGAAGTAAGTTCTTTCCTTTCTTCCTTTACCTTTTCGCTCAACTCGTTGACGGCGGCTACCATAGTCGCGTTACGTTCGGTAAGCTGGCTTAATCTTACGTCGATTTTATGAAGTTTTTCCGTGCTTTCCGACACGACGTCGTTACTTTCTTTTGCGTCGGCTTCGATATTCTTAACGCCGTCCTTAGCTTTGTTCAATTCGTCCGCAAAAGAATTCTTCTCGTAAATTCTGCCGTTGCAGACGGGGCATATACCGCCGATTTCGGCGTTTTCGACGGCGGTGTCGAAAACGAGTTTCGCCTTTTCGTCGATTACGCACCCGTTAAGGTAGTCGGCTTTGGCTTTGACTCTTCTTATATATTCTTCCTGCGCTACTTTCGCCTTTTTGAGAGCGTTAATGTCTTCGAGCAGGGTTTTTCTTTCTTTGAGCAAACCGCGGATTTTTTCTTCGTTTTCGGCGGCTTCCTTTTCCAACGCGCGGGCGTTTAATTTCGCTTCGTGTAAGGAAAGTCCTTCTTCTTTGTCCTTTACGGCGTTTTCGTCGGTTTCCGCCGGCAACAACGCTTCGTTTACGGCGATTTCTCCGCGCATTTTTTCTGCGAGAGCAGTGTTCTGTTCTATCTTCGCGTTAAGGTCGGCTATTCTTACCTTGGAATTGTCGAACGAATTTTCAAACGCTACGCCTTCTCTTATGGCGCGGCGTTTACGATAGGACAAGTGGTTCTTTTTGAGTTCTTCCGCGGCGGAATCGAGATCCTTGTCTTCGGAAAGGGTGGCTACCACGCCTTCGGTCTTCTTTACGACCGCGTTAGTGAGTTCTTTATCGTCGAGATTGGCGTAAAGAATATCGCTGAAACTGTCTCTTAATCCGGCGGCTCTCTCTGCGTGCGAAGCGGCTTCTTCGGTCTTTTCGTTTACTTTAAGTTCCGCGGCGGCGATTTCTTCCTGCAATTTTTCGAGTTCCGCCACCTTGTCGTCCAGCTGAGCATACAACGCTTCCTTTTCTTCCGCGGCTTTGCGGACTTCGGCGTACTTTTCTTTTCTCAGACGCAAAGCGTCGTCCTTTGCGATGATTTCTTCTTTTTCTTTAATATCTTCCTCGTTTTCGAGCAATTTTTCCCTGCGTTCGGCAAGACTGTTCTTTAAGGCTATTACGAGACCTTTTTCTTCGGCGGACTGTTTGAGAAGGTCCACCGCGTCGAGTTTTTCCTGCAATGCGTTGAGTTTCGCTTTCTTTTCGGCGGTAATCGCTATGTAGGAGTCGTCTACGAGTTCGTCATACGCTTCCACTTTTGACACGTAAAGGGAATGGTCTTTGTAGTAGATGTCCCAACGCTTTTCGAGTTCTTCTCCGTCGAAACCGAGTTCGGACAAGTATTTTTTGACGAAAGAAGAAACGTCTTCTATAAATTCCGCTTCGTTTACCGGGGCAGCGTTTTCTTTCCACTGTTTGCTTTTAAGTCCGGCTATTTTAGCTATGGCTTCCGCACCGTCCTTTTCGTCCAGCAATTCTCCGTCCTTATACACGACGGTAGCCGACGAAAAGTCGCGTTCTATCTCGTATAAAGAACCGTCGTATTCGGCTTTCAGAGTTGTTTTCCCCGAAAACAAGGCTTCGTTACCGAAAAGGGCGTATTCGAGAAATTTTATTGCGTCGGCGGGAGAATCGACCGAACCGGAAGAAAAATCGTATTCGGCTGTTACGTTTTCGACGTCGTTGACTGCAAGGGTGAGAAGTTTCATTTAGTCCTCCGTGGTGTTTTGTGTAAGGTTTTCGGCGGTATACTATATCTTGTGGATAACAAATTTGTCTTACAAACCGTTAGCGCAAATTCTATCCTTGTGATATAATATGTCTCGCACGCAAGGGTATACAAATACACATTATTAGTTATTATACAACAAACGTGGAGTACTTTGCAATATTAAAGGAAATATTTTTATCTTATTATGGCATTTTTAAGTCTTGGCAGCGATTATCTCAGGGCAGGCTACACGCAGGTAGACAACGTTTTTCTGTTGTCGTACCTTCCGTACGCCGACGCGTTGGACGTAAAGATTTACCTTTTGGGACTCGTTATGGCGAGCGACGCTTCGGAAGAAAACAGCCTTGAAAAAATGGCTATCGCGCTTCACACCGACGAAGAAAGGATAGCCGAAGGCTTCCGCTACTGGGAAGAAAAGGGTTTGGTTTCTCTTACGAAAACGGCTCCTTTCTCGGTAAAATATCTCTCGGTAAAGAACCCGCTTAAACCCGTGGTTAAACTGAACGGCGAAAAGTACAAAGTTTTTGCCGACGAAGTGGCGAGACTCTTTCCCGAAAGAATAATGTCGCCCAACGAATACAACGCCTATTTCGAGCTTATGCACGACTACAAGGTGGAAACCAACGCCATGCTTCTTATCATGCAGTACTGCAAGGACCTTGGCGGCGGCAGATTTTCCACCCCGTACATACTCGCGGTAGCCACCGACTGGGCGAAAAACGGTCTTACCACCGAAAAAAAGGTAACCGAACACATAGAAGAACTCGAAAATAATTCCGAAGATATAAGGCAGATTTTTTCCGCGCTCGGCATAAAGAGAGCCGCAGACCTGACCGACCGTCAGCTTTATCTTAAATGGACGAAGAAAAAGAATTTCCCGTTAGACTCGATACTCGCCGCCGCGAAATCCCTTAAAAAACGCGGGGGAACGGAAAAACTCGACGAACTTATGGAAGAACTCGAAAAGGCGGGAGCTTTCAACGTAGCCGCCGTCGCCGATTACATAAAAGAAAAGGAAAGCGTCCACGCCCTTGCGAAAGACCTTGCGAAAACTCTCGGTTCTTACTACGGAAGCACCGACGCGATAGTGGACAGCTACGTAAGACCGTGGCTTAACGTCGGCTTCGACGAAGAAGGGTTAAAGAAACTCGCAAAATTCTGTTTCTTACGCAATATCCGCTCTTTCGACGGGCTGTCGCAGACCGTGGATAAATTCTACCGCAACGGCGTGTTGTCGTCTTCCGCAATAGACGTTTTCGTCGAAAAACAGTTAAAAATCGACGAAGACGTAAAAGAAGTTTTCGACAAGTGCAACAATTACGGCGTGGTAAGCAACCGCGACAGGGAATGTTACCGCGCGTGGAACGAATGGGGCTTCGACAAAGAAGCTATCCTTGCCGCGGCGGAAAGCTGTTCGGGAGAAATTTATCCTATGCAGGCTATCAACAGGACCCTTGCTTCTCTCCGCGCCGACAATATTTTCTCCGCCGGGAAGATTAAAGAAAAATTATCCGAAAAACAAGATAAATCGAACAAAAAAGGCAAAAACGACGATTATATGAAGCACGTTTACAGCGACGAACAGCTCAAAAACGTGCTGGTCAATTTCGACGACTGGGAGAACTGATGTTAGATACGCGCAGAGCTAAACTTCTCATAGAGAGAAGAAAACGGGAAGCGGAAACCGCTTACGAGAATAAATTGGAGCAGCTGAAAAAAGACGAAAATTTTTCGGAAGCCTTTTCCCGCGCGTCTTTCCTTAAATTCGAGATAGCGAAAAGAAAAGTTTTTCGTATGGACGGCGTGGAAGAACTGGAAAAAGAGTATTTGGAAAAGCTCGCTTTCGTCGAAGACCGTCTTAAATCGGTGGGGATAGAAAAGTTAGACTGCCCCGATTACCATTGCAAAATATGCCGCGACACGGGCTTCACGGACGGCGGGGAATGTATTTGCCTGGAACAAACGAGAGTGGAAATAAACCTTGACGATTACAAGTTTTTACGCAATATTCCCGACTCGCTGAAAGAAGTAAACTACGATTTTTACGGCGACAAGAAAGGCGATTACTTGAAGTACGCTAAGTTTATAAACAACAGATTCTTAAAAGGCGACCTTAATTTCTGCACCGTCCTGGGCAAACCCGGTTCGGGGAAAACCTATCTTGCGCAAGTCGTCGCAAAAGAAGCCTTGCTTAGCGGAAAGTCGATAAAAATACTCAATTCCGTACGGCTCAACCGAGAACTTCTCGCGTACCATTGCGCGCCGCTCGAATCGAAAGCCGCTATGTGGGACGAGATAGCGGGGTACGATTTTCTTCTTATCGACGACCTTGGCGTGGAAGCCACGATAAACAATGTGACTTTACAGTACCTGTACGAACTTCTCACCGAAAGAACCGAACTGAAAACTCTTATCACCGGCAACCTTACTTTGCGCGCGCTGGAAGAAAAATACGGTCAGAGAATTTTCAGCCGTCTGAGCGACAAAACGAAAAGCGCGGTAATAGTGTTCGACGGCGACGATTACAGACTAAACGGAAATCAATAAAACGGTTAATTTTAAGCGCATAAATTCTCATTCCGTTGACAAAATTGAAATATTTGTTATAATCTAACGTATATAATAATTACGAGGTGTTAATATGTTCGGCGCGATCAGTTTTACGTTTTCGTCCATAGATCTTAACGAAAGATTGCTTGACCTGATTCTCAGGCTGTTAGTATCTGCCGTTTGCGGTTTTATGATAGGTTTCGAAAGAAAAACCCGTTCAAAAGAAGCCGGGATAAGGACACACGCCATCGTTTGTCTTGCCGCGGCTCTTATGATGATAATCAGTAAATACGGATTCGACGATACTATGTTCGCCACCAACTCGAAAGGCACCGATACGTCGAGAGTCGCTTCGCAGATAGTCACCGGAATAGGTTTTCTCGGCGCGGGAATAATCTTCTACCGCAGAGACATGCTCCACGGTCTTACCACCGCGGCGGGTATATGGGCGACGGCTGCTATCGGTATGGCTATAGGCGCAGGGATGTACATAATCGGCGTAGTCAGCACCGCTATGCTTATTATTTTGCAGGTTATTTTGCATAAACCCTACAAAATCTTCCGCACGAGAACGATGACTTCGCTCCGCCTTACCGTATCCATGGAAGAAGCGGATATAATAAACAAGATACAGTATCTTTTCGACGTAAAAAAATTCTTGAAGTTTAAGACCATCAGCACCGAAAACGGCATCATCGCGGACATAGAACTCGTCACCCCGCGTAACTTCTCCGAGTTGGAAGTCTACGAAATCGTCCGCAATAATCCGTATATCAAAACGCTTGAAAAGACGGAAGAAATGTAACAAATACCGACCAAACGTTACACGGAATTTTTCCGCATAACGAGTGGTCGGAGATGCGGCTTGTGTGTTTCTTTGTTACTTTCTTTTCACACCGAAAAGAAAGTACGAAACCACTACAAGCGAAAGAAAAAGGATAGAACATTAAATCGCTCTATCCTTTTCTAATTACTTATCCATAACTTCGAGTTCTGCTCGAAACTTCACTCGGCGTTAGCCGAACTTCACTATCGCAAGGCGATAACTTCACTCAAAGCGTAGCTTTGAACTTCACTTTACCGAATGTTCGGTTACTCCGCCCTAACTTCCTTTATGCACTTTCTCGGGCATTTTGCCACGCATGTAAGGCAGCCGTTACATTTGGTGTAGTCGATGACGGGAAGGAAGTTTTCCATAGTTATTGCTTTTTGGGGACAATTTCTTGCGCAGGAACCGCAGCCGATACAACCGACTTTACAGAAGTTCATTACTTCTTTGCCGCGGCAGTGAGTACTGCAAGCGACGTACACGCGGGCTTTTTGCGGAATTCTGCCTATCGTCTTGCGGGGGCATATCATTATGCAGGCTCCGCAGGATATACATATTGCCGGGTTGACTTCGGCGACCCCTTTTTCGTTGACTTTTATTGCGTCCACGGGACAAGCTCTTTCGCAACTGCCGCCTCCGAGACACGCCGTAGAACAGATCTTTCTTCCGTTGTGATAAATCATCTGATTTCTGCACCCCGGATTGCCGACGTATTCGAACTTGTCTTCGGCGTCTATTCCGCCGTTGCAATGCACGACAGCCATAGTCGGATCTTCCGCTTCGAACGGAATACCGCTTATTTTTGCGATTATCGCTTTGGCTTCGTTGGACGTAGCTTTACAGTCGTTAAGGCAGGCTTTGCCTTCGGCTAAGGATTTAGCAAACCCTTCGCAACCGGTATATCCGCAACCGCCGCAGTTCGCTCCGGCAAGGTTTTCGAGTATTTTAAGTACCTTTTCGTCTTCTTCTATGTGGCAGACTTTCGTCACTATCAGAATGAGCGCGGCGAATATTATCGCAAGCCCCGCCACGAGTCCGAGCACTATTCCTAATTTAGACCATGATATAGCAGCTAAAATCATCGTTTTCCTCCTTCGTTACAGCGAGATAAGGTTGAAGACGTAGAACGCCATCGCGATAAAGCACGCCGTCACCATCGTCACGGGAAAACCTTTCATCGACTTCGCCGTGTCGAGATAATCTACTTTTTCTCTGAGTCCCGACAGTAAAACTATCGCCACGGTAAATCCGACTCCCGCGAACACGCCGTAGAGTACCGAGTATCCTACGTTCATCGTCGCCGAACCCAGCACTCCCGCCATCTGCGACGGGTCTATTACCATTTCTGCGACGCCGAGAACGGCGCAGTTGGTCGTGATAAGGGGAAGATAAATTCCCATTGCTTTATAAAGACCCGGGCTTAGCTTCTTAATAGCCTTTTCGAGCATCTGCACTAGACTGGCTATTACGAAAATAAAGACTATTATTTCGAGAAATTCAAGTCCGAGCGGCACGAGAATATAGTTGTAGATAGGGTAGGTAATAAGGCAGGTAATAGCCATAACCAACGTAACGGCAATACCCATACCGAGCGCGTCGGAAGTTCTTTTCGACAGTCCTAAAAAGGGGCATATCCCGAGGAACTGAACCACGACGAAGTTGTTG
>DJPE01000027.1 GCA_002439705.1 Christensenella sp. UBA6420 | reverse complement strand
AGCGGAGATTTTTTTATTGCCGGTGGAGAGGGGATGTTTGCGTTCGCACACCTTTTGCACTATTTACAGCCTCTTTCGTAGTGACTATAGTAAATTTTCCGATACCATAGCACCGATAAATAAAGTCGAAAATTATAGTTCCAGACTATTCGGGTCTAATAAAAACGCTTTTACTCCGATAATCAAATAACCTTTTTCGTTGCGACGCGGTTTCATACTTTTGCCGACGACGATTATTTTTTTGAAAGAATCGTTGGTTTTATCAAACGGTTTGGTTTCTTGTTTCATTTTATCTTCGTTCGGAATATCGTAAGCCGATTGAATATAATAACGCTTATTGCCTTGATTTGCAACAAAGTCAATTTCAAGTTGTCGTCTTTCCGACGAGCCGTCAATATTTTCTCTGGTATCTACAACGCCGACGTCAACGTTATAGCCGCGATAACGTAACTCGTTGTAAATAATGTTTTCCATCAGATGCGTTTCTTCTATCTGTCTGAAATCAAGTCTTGCATTGCGCAAGCCGACGTCCTCGAAATATATTTTATATGGCGTACTGATATATTTTTTGCCCTTTACGTCGTATCTGTTTACTTTTGAAAGCATAAACGCCTGTTGCATATAGGTAATATAGTGATCGATAGTAAGCGCGCTTAATGACGAATTCTTAACGCTTTTGAAAGTGTTTGCAAGTTTCGTCGGATTAGTCAAAGAAGAAATTCCCGATGCGATGATATCGAGCAATTCGCCGATATTTTCATCAGAGTTTAGATTATGACGTTCGACTATATCTTTAAGATAAACGTTTTGCAATTGAGTTTTAAGGTAACTTGATTTCTGTTCCGGAGTTTTCATTAAAGCAACCGCCGGCAAGCCGCCGTAAACCATATAATCGTCGAAAGCATAGTCGAGTCCGTCTTCGTAATTTGCATAAAATTCCGAAAAAGACAACGGTAAAACATGGATTTCGTCACCTCTGCCGGCAAACTCGGTCAATACATCGCTTGACAGAAATTTTGAGTTACTGCCGGTTACATACACGTCCATATTTTTTTTGCGTAAATATCCGTTCAGAACAGCCTCAAAACAATCAAGATTTTGCACCTCATCGAGTAGAAGGTAGTACATATCGTTGTCAGTCATTCTTTGCGAAACGTATGCCATAAATTTCTTTGGATCTACTTTCTTTTTATGGGCAACAAGTTCCTGTAAATCTTCTCCGATAAGCAACAAATCTTCTGCCGAATCAAAAGCAAACTTAATGATATGGTTTTCGTTTACGCCGTCTTCTTTCAATTTTTCATAAAAGATAACATTCATAAGGTAAGATTTTCCACACCTTCTGATGCCGGTGATAACTTTTACAAAACCGTTATGACGTCTTATTTGAAGCATTTTCAAGTATTTATCTCTTTTTATCTCCATTTCAGACACCTCGATTTAGTTTATTTGGTATATTTACCATTTTTATTAAGTGTATTATAGCATTTTGTTTTTGAAAATACAAGTAGCAATACACTTGCGCACTTAATATTTTTGGTAAATAATCCAAAATTATTAAGTATTCTGTCGAATAGCATTTCATTCAGCCGTTTGGTTTTTATTGCTTTAGCCGATTTGCTTTCGTCTAAATGAAGCGTAGAGTGTAGTTTGGGAAAGGGGTGTGCGTTCTCTCGTCAGATTTTCGACAAGCGAAAATTTGTGCACCCGACGGGTGCTTCGTCCCGTGTCCGCAGTGGCTTGCCAAACGAGAAAGAAGGGTGTGGATTTCGCACTTTCGACGGAGAAGGCAAGGGCGTGTACACAGACGTACATAACCGCAGACGACGACAGAAAAAAGGGCGTAAGACACGCCCTTATCTCTCGTTTGGTGGAGATGACGGGACCACTCGTATATACCGTAATGCCTGTATCAAGCGATAACGGTCGCGGTGTGAGTAGTTTGGGAAAGTGGCGTGCGTTCTCTCGTCAGATTTTCGACAAGCGAAAATTTGTGCACCCGACGGGTGCTTCGTCCCGTCGCTTATGAGAAATAAAAAATCTCCGACAAGCGAAGACTTTTTTATTGCTGGTGGAGATGACGGGACTTGCACCCGTGTACTCATACGGTCAAAAAGATTTTTCTACATACTTAGCTTTGATTGATAGTGTCGGAACGAAGGTCTATCAGGCAAACCCCGTCGTTCCCGAGTTCGTAATGCCGTTCTTCCCGCCGAACGAGTGGAAGAACCGTTCTCTGCTAAAACACGCCGAATATAAATCCGCAGAACTATTTACATCGACGGCTGCGACTAGGCTGCAGCGAGCTCGTAATTATTAGTGTTGTTATTTAATTTATAATTTTCCGTTTTTACGAAGACGAGCCTTCGGTATGCTTAACCGTTCATTGCGTACAAATCGAATCTAAAACACCCCCGTGGTTGTGGTTTTACGAAACGTTTACACTTCGTATATTTAATATAATTGTACGTCTTTTTATATTTTTTGTCAATAAAGTAGAGAATGATACACGGTTTGCTTTTGAGAAAATAATTCGTTTGACAAAAACAGTCCCTTAATTGTACCATAAAACTATTATATTAACGAAAAATATGCGGAGGAACAAAATGGACGAACTAAAAAAAAGCGTAATAAAAATTCTTAAAGAAGACGCGAGAATTACGCCGTCTGCCATTGCCGTCATGCTCGGGAAGGAAGAAAAAGAAGTAGCAAAAGCCATTAAAGAGTTGGAAAACGGCGGTGTTATCGCAAAATATACTGCGGTAATAAACACCGAAAAGACGGGAGAAGATTTCGTGGACGCCCTTATAGAAGTCAAGGTGACTCCGCAGGCAAGGAGCGGTTTCGATTCCATAGCGGAAGAAATCTGCCGTTACGACGAAGTGAAAGCGGTTTATCTTATGAGCGGAACTTTTGACCTTGCGATAATGTTGCAGAGTAAGACCATGCGTGACATATCCCTTTTCGTAAGCGAAAGGTTGGCGAGGATAGAGTCGGTCATGAGTACCGCGACGCATTTTATAATGAAACAATACAAGGAAGGCGGAGTAGCCCTTTTCGACGGCGACAATAATTTCCGCATGCCCGTACACGAATAATCGGAAAGAAATCTGAATAAATGAACTACGACAGGTTTATCAACGCGAGAGCCGCTTCTCTCAGACCGTCGGGGATAAGGCGATTTTTCGACTTAGTAAACGAAAAAAAAGACGCCATATCCTTAGGCGTGGGAGAGCCGGATTTTAACACGCCCTACGTCGGGCGTGACGCCGCCACGCGCAATATTCAGAAAGGCAACACGCAGTATACTCCTAACGGGGGATACCTTAAACTAAGAGAACTTATATCCCGTTATTACGCAGAAAGGTACGGAGTAAGTTACGACGCGAAGACGGAAATTCTCGTCACGGTCGGAGCGAGCGAAGCGATAGATTTATCATTGCGGGCGACGGTAAGCTACGGCGACGAAGTTCTTATACCCGAACCGTCTTACGTCAGTTACGCCCCGTGCGTGACGATGGCGGGCGGAATAGCGGTAGGAGTGGAGTGTCCCGCAAATAACGGCTTCAGACTTACCGCCGAAAAGCTGAGAGAAAAAATTACCGAAAGAACTAAAATCCTTATCCTGCCTTATCCCAACAATCCTACCGGCGGAATAATGGAAAAAAGAGATCTCGAAGAGATAGCTAAGGTCTGTATAGAAAAAGATTTGCTCGTAATAAGCGACGAAATTTATTCGGAACTAACATACAATTCCGTCGGACACGTCAGCGTGGCGAGCGTAAAAAACATGCGTGAAAGGACGATAGTCATTAACGGCTTTTCAAAAGCCTTTGCGATGACAGGTTGGCGAATCGGGTATCTATTATGCGATAAAGAGTTACTCAAACCCATATATAAAATACATCAGTACACTATAATGTGCGCGCCGACGGCGAGTCAGCAAGCGGCGATAGCGGTACTTGAAAACGCCTTCGAAGAAGATTTTTATTCGGTGACGGAGATGAAAAAAGAGTACGATTCGAGACGACGGTATCTCGTGAACGAACTAAACTTAACGGGCTTGAAATGTTTTGCGCCCGAAGGGGCGTTCTACGTTTTTCCGTCGGTTGAAGCTACGGGGATGACGGGAGAAATTTTCGCCGAAAAATTGTTGGAAGAAAAGAACGTGGCAGTCGTTCCGGGCAGCGCGTTCGGCGCGGGCGGAAAATATCACGTCAGAATAAGTTACGCTTATTCGATGAACAGTTTGCGGAAAGCGATTGCTTTGATAAAAGAATTTTTGAGCGAGATAAATAATTAAGAAATAACGAATTAGCGGAGGGTATGATGGAGTACGTGGAAAAGACTCTGGGGAAAATTATACGCGACCTTGCTAAGAGCGATCCCGACGGATTGGCGTTCGATTTTGCCGACAGGGATTTCAGAAAAACGTGGAAGGAATTTGACGAAGAAACCACCGCCGTAAGCAAAGGGCTTATGGCTATCGGCGTAAACGCGGGCGACAAGGTGTCTATGTGGGCGACGAACACGCCCGAATGGATAGTCACGCTGTTTGCTACGGCGAAAATAGGCGCGGTGCTCGTGACGGTGAACACTAACTACAAGACTTTCGAATTAGAGTATCTTCTCAATCAGTCGGATACGAAAGTTCTCGTCCTGATGAAAGGCTTTAAGGACAGCGATTACGTCGGGATAACGAGAGAATTGTTTGGCGACGAGAAAGGAAACTCCGACGGAAAAATCTCGTGCAAACGTTTGCCCGTGCTGGAAAGAGTCATTTATTCCACGCCGGGGGAAGTTCCCGAAGATATGCTCGGGTTTCGGAAGTTAAAAGAGTTGGGGAAATCCGTTACCGACGAAGAGTTTGAAAGAAGGTTCGCGTCCGTAAGAGTGAACGACATAGTCAACATGCAGTACACTTCGGGTACGACGGGTTTTCCGAAAGGGGTAATGCTCACGCACCGGAATATCGTCAACAACGGCAAGTGTATAGGCGACGGAATGAAGTTTACCGATAAAGATAAACTACTTATCTGCGTGCCGTTTTTTCATTGTTTCGGGTTGGTTCTTGCGGTTATGGCGGCGATTACGCACGGCACCGCGATGGTACCCGTCGACCATTACAGCCCCGTCCCCGTAATGGACGCTATCGAAAAGCACCGCTGCACGGCAATTCACGGCGTGCCTACTATGTTTATAGCGATGTTGGAGCATCCGTCGTTTGACGGGCGGGATTTTTCTTCGTTGCGGACGGGTATAATGGCGGGTTCTCCCTGTCCGGTGGAAGTTATGAACAAAGTAGTAGATAAAATGAACATGAAAGAAATCGTCATTGTGTTCGGACAGACGGAAGCGAGTCCCGGTTGTACGATGACCACTACCGAAGACAGTTTAGAAAAGAGAGTCGCTACGGTAGGCAGAGCTTTCCCCGGGGTGGAATGTAAGATAATAAATCCCGACACGGGCGAAGAACAGCCGCGCGGAACGGCGGGAGAATTCTGCGCAAGGGGATACAACGTAATGAAAGGCTATTACAAAATGCCCGAAGCCACGGCGCAGGCCATCGACGAAGACGGTTGGCTCCATACGGGAGACCTTTGCGTGGAAGACGAAGACGGATATTTCAAGGTAGTCGGCAGAATAAAGGATATGATTATAAGGGGCGGGGAAAACGTTTATCCTAAAGAGATAGAAGAATTTTTGTATACCTTGCCCGAGATATCCGACGTCCAGGTGGTGGGCGTGCCGAGCGTACAGTACGGGGAAGAAGTTATGGCGTTCGTTATCTTAAAACAGGGCGAAGAAATGACCGAAGAAGACGTAAAAACCGCCGTAAGAAAGAATATGGCAAGGCACAAAGTGCCGAAGTACGTCAAGTTCGTCGATAAGTTCCCCGTGACGGCGAGCGGCAAGATACAGAAGTTTAAGTTACGCGAGCAGGCGATAGAGTTGCTGCGGTTGCAGGACGCGGCGAATATAGAAACGGCATAGGAGATTATTATGAAACTTGCATTTTCCACGATAGGGTGTCCCGACTGGTCTTTGGACGAAATAGTCACCGTCGCTAAAGACCTTAATTACGACGGAATAGAGATAAGGGGCGTAGGGAGAGAACTGTACGCGCCCGATATAAAACAGCTCACTACCGACAGCGAAAAGTTCCTTGCGCGCCTCGACCGGGTGAAATTGAAAATATCGTGTCTTACGTCCGGCGCAACGTTGGCGGCGTTCGATACGATAGAAAAATCCGTGTCGGAAGCAAAGGCATATATTGACCTTGCAAACAGACTTAGGGTACCTTTCGTCCGTGTTATGAGTACCGATAAGCCGTATTACGACGGCGGAGATATAGATTTGTGCGAAAAGAAATTCAAAGAAATCGTAAGGTACGCAGAAGGCAGCGGAGTGACTCCGCTTATGGAAACGAACGGGCTTTTCGTCGATACTATGTTACTGAAAAGTTTTCTTTCGGCGACGGGCGGGGGAGCTTTGTGGGATATTCATCATCCGTACCGCTTCGGCGGGGAGAGTGTGGATAAGACCTACGATAATCTTAAAGAGTTCGTAAAATACGTTCACGTAAAAGACTCCGTGGTGAAGAACGGAACCACGGCGTACAAGATTACGGGTTACGGCGACGTGCCGATAGCGGAAGCCGTTAAGCTTCTTTCCGACGGCGGCTACGACGGGTATCTTTCCATGGAGTGGGTAAAACGCTGGAATAAAGACCTCGAAGAACCGGGGGTAGTGTTCGCGCATTATCCTTTCTTTATGAAAAGGATTCTCGCGGAAGCGCATTAACGGCGGATAAATAAAAATTATTTCAAGGGCGTTCGGTTTCGGACGCCATTTTAGTGCAGAGTGGCACAGGTGCGGTGATTTTTTGCGAAAAACTAAGTACGGTAGGTGAAGTTTTCGTGAAAGCTGCAAAAACTCTGATTTATATCCGCTTTTTTGCTAGTGTTTTGGCAGTATCCATTTTGTGTAAATCATCTTACCCCGTTTTTTTGCGGCGTAAAGCAATGTGCATGGGACGCCCTTTTATAAAGATGTTGACGGAAATATACGCGTGTGATATAATTATTAACATTATATTTATAGTTGACATGTAAGGAGCGAATTATGAAAATACCTTTTTCACCTCCGGATATAACCGAAGAAGAAATTGCGGAAGTAGCGGATACGCTACGTTCGGGTTGGATTACCACCGGTCCGAAAACCAAAGAGTTTGAAAGACGGATAGCGGAATATTGCGGCGTGAACAAAGCCGTTTGTCTTAATTCCCAGACTGCTTGCGCCGAAATGGCTTTGAGAGTGCTCGGGATAGGCGGAGGAGACGAAGTAATAGTCCCCGCATACACCTACACGGCTTCGGCTTCCGTAGTGTGTCATGTCGGAGCGAAACTCGTACTCGTCGACGTTCAGGAAGACAATCTCGAAATGGATTACGACGCGTTGGAGAAAGCTATTACTCCCGCGACGAAAGTTATAATTCCCGTAGATTTAGGGGGCGTGCCTTGCGACTACGACAGAATATTCTCTATCGTGGAAGCGAAGAAAGGTATCTTCACTCCGAATAACGATATTCAGAGAGCGATAGGCAGAATTGCCGTTTGTGCGGATACGGCGCACGCGTTCGGCGCGGAGCGTCACGGAAAGAAAGTCGGAAGTATAGCCGACTTTTCTTCTTTTTCTTTCCACGCCGTCAAGAATCTTACCACTGCGGAAGGCGGCGCGCTTACATGGAAGAGCATAGACGGAATAGACGACGAAGATATTTATAAGAAAATTCAGCTTTATTCTCTGCACGGACAGAATAAAGACGCTCTGGCAAAAACGAAGCTCGGTTCATGGGAGTACGACATTGTAGGAACGTGGTATAAGTGCAATATGACCGATATAATGGCTGCGATAGGACTGGTTCAGTTAAGACGTTATCCCGCGATGCTGGCTCGCCGTCGCGAAATAATAGAAAGATACGACGCAGCGTTCCGTCCGCTCGGAGTGGAAACTCTTAACCATTTCGACGACGAACACGTTTCTTCCGGACATCTCTATATTACGAGAATACCTTGGGCTGACGATGAAAAACGCAGAGAAATCATCGTGAAAATGGCGGAAAAAGGCGTCGCGTGCAACGTTCATTACAAGCCGCTTCCCATGATGACCGCTTATAAAAACATGGGTTTTGATATAAAGGACTATCCCAACGCATATAACCGTTACGCCAACGAAATTACTTTGCCGCTGCATACCTGCCTTACCGACGAAGAAGTTGAATACGTGATAGCTTGCTTTAAGGAAATCCTTGCGGAGGTAAGATGAACGAAAACGCAAATATCGATTATAAAGCGATAGTCGAAAAGAAGAAGTTTTCGCGTTTTGCCATAAGAGCGTTCGATATAACGGTCAGCTTTTTGGGACTTACGTTTTTATTGCTGCCCTTTCTTATTATCGCGATAGCCATTGTCTGCGATTCCGACGGCGGAGTCTTTTTCAAGCAGACGAGAGTGGGCAGAAACGGTAAACCGTTCAAAATAATGAAGTTCAGAACCATGGTTTCCGACGCGGAAGCGAAAGGTTTGCAAATATCGACGAGCGGCGACGCGAGAATAACGAAAGTGGGCAAGGTCCTCAGAAAGACCAAAATCGACGAACTGCCGCAACTTTTCAACGTGTTCGTAGGACAGATGAGTTTCGTAGGACCCCGTCCCGAAGTTCCTAAGTACGTCGATATGTACGACGAAGTTCAGAAAAACGTACTTTTGGTTCGCCCCGGAATTACCGACGAAGCGTCTATAGTTTTCCGCGACGAAAACGAAATTCTGGAGAACGCCGAAAACCCCGAAAAAGCGTATATCGAAGAAATTATGCCCGTAAAACTTGCGTATAATCTCGAATACATTACGAAAATGAGCCTTTTTTACAATATAAAACTCATTTTCAAGACGATAATAGCGGTGTTGAAATAGTATGGAAAAATATAGTTTTTTAACTTCGATTTATAAAAACACGAAAGTCGACGAAATGGAAGAGTGCGTAGACAGTATGGTAAATCAAACCGTACCGCCCGAACAAATAGTCGTGGTAATCGACGGCGAAATTCCGCAGGAACTTAAAGATTACGTTTTTTCTCTCGCGGAAAAAACTCCGTCCCTTTATACGATAGTTCCGCTCAAAAAGAATATGGGGCTCGGTTTAGCCTTACGCGAAGGTATGGAATACTGCCGCAACGAGATAGTGGCGAGAATGGATACCGACGATATTTGCGAACTCGACAGGTGCGAAAAACAACTTAAAATATTCGAAGAAGATAAGTCGGTTTCGATAGTCGGCAGCAATATAGAAGAGTTTATCGGTACGGTGGACAATGCCGTCGGACAGAGAATAGTACCCGAAAAGCACGAAGATATTTGTAAGTATCTGAAAAAACGTTGCCCGTTCAACCATATGACCGTAATGTTCAAAAAGAGCGAAATAGAAAAAGCGGGCGGATATATGGACTGGCATTATAACGAAGACAGCTACCTGTGGGTGAGAACTTATCTTGCCGGGTGCAGGTTCTACAATATACAAGAGAATCTTGTGCATGCGAGAGTCGGAAAAGAAATGTACGCTCGCCGTGGCGGTTATACCTATTTCAAGAGCGAAAAGAAACTTTTTAAGTTTATGAAAGACAACGGCGTAATAGGCTTTTTCGGATATGCGGAAGCGGTCGTTATCCGTTTCGTCGTTCAGGTACTTATGACGAACAAGGTAAGACAATGGTTCTTTAAGACCTTTGCAAGGAGCTGATATGAAAAAATCATCGGGAGCGGTTTATAATAAGTATTTGCAAAATCTTTGCATAGACGACGAGCAGTTAGCTAAGTTGAAGCAAGCTAATCTCGACTTATTGCAGGATTTGCACGATATTTGCGTAAAAAACGGTATTACTTATTCCATTGCGTACGGAACGATGCTCGGAGCGGTTAGGCACGCGGGGTTTATTCCGTGGGACGACGATATAGACGTCGTAATGAAGAGAGCCGATTACGAAAAATTCCGTAAAATAGTTGCCGAAGAACACAACGAAAAGTTTTGGGTAAGGGACAGGGATACCGATAAAATTTGTCCTTATTATTTCGGAAAATTTATGAAAAAAGGCACCGTCCTTACCGAGTGTCAGACGGAAGGTTTTCCGCATAAGTACGGGATATATATCGATATATTCGTTCTCGATTACGTTCCGCAAAGCGGCTTGAAGAGAAAGTTAGCCAAACTTAATTTCAAACTCGGAGCGAGAATGGCTTCCCTTTCGTGCGATTTCAAATTCCCGTCGAAGACGATAATCGAAGCGGGGAAAAAATATAAAGAACTCGGTTCTTACTATAAAAAACGCCGCTTGTTAGGCTTTTTCGCGTCGATACTTCCCATAAGATTCTGGACGAAACTTTCTTTACGCGCGGTAAGGAGCGAAAAACCGAGCGATAAGCTTTGGACGGGAATATGGTTAAAGATACAACCTGCTACAGATATGGAGAACTTGAAAGAATACGAATTCGAGGGAAGAAAGTTTTTCGGATTCGCCGATTACGATTCTTATCTCAAATCTCAATACGGCAGTAATTATATGCAGTTGCCGCCCGAAGAGAAGAGAGAAAGACATATGATTATCGAAATGGAACTCGATAAATAAAAAGGAGAATATTATGCAAGCACTTATGTTGGCTGCCGGAATGGGCAAGCGACTTAAACAGTTTACCGACAACAACACTAAATGTATGGTGGAAGTCGCGGGGAAAAAACTTATCGACAGAGCCATCGACGCGATAAAAATAGCGGGGTTAAAAAAGTTCGTTCTCGTTACGGGATACGAAGGCGAGAACTTGAAAAACTATATTCTCGACAACTATTCCGACTGCGGAATAGAATTCGAGTTTATTTATAACAAAGATTACGCCACGTCGAATAATATTTATTCTTTCTATCTCGCGAAAGAGCGTATGCTCGAAGACGATACCATTCTGTTGGAATCCGATTTGATTTACGACGAAAACCTTATAAAGAAACTCGTCGATTACCCTTATGCGAACGTAGTCACCGTCGCAAAATACGAGTCCTGGATGGACGGCACGGTCATTACCGTGGACGACGACGATAACGTGACTCAGTTTATCGAAAAGAAAGATATGGATTTGAGTCTGTGCGACGATTACTATAAAACGGTGAACGTGTATAAATTCAGTAAAGAGTTTTTCAGAAGATTTTATCTTCCGTTTTTGGAAGCGTATATGCAAGCATTCGGACTTAATTCTTATTACGAAACCGTCTTGAAAGTCCTTTCGCCCATATCCAATACCGAACTTAAAGCCATGTATATGGACGATATGCCCTGGTACGAAATAGACGACGCGCAGGATTTGGACATAGCGGGAGTTCTTTTCAAGAAAGGCAAAGAAAAATACGACGACATTATATCGAAGTTCGGCGGATATTGGAGATATAACAAAATTCTCGATTTCTGCTATCTCGTCAATCCGTATTTCCCGCCTAAAAAGATGGTTGAGAAAATGCAGAACGAGTTTCCCGTGTTGCTTACGCAGTATCCGTCGGGACTTTCTATGCAGAATATGAATGCCGAAAGGATATTCGACGTAAACGCAAAACATATTCTCGTCGGCAACGGCGCAGCGGAACTTATTAACGTACTCGGACTGTACCTTACTGGAAAAGTTGCGGTGGCGTTGCCCACGTTCAACGAATACGTAAGATGTTTCAGAAACTGTGAACTCATAAAGATAGACAATTCGCAATGGGATTACAGCCATAATCTGCAGAAGTTAGTTGAATACACGAAGACGGCGGACTGCCTTATGGTGGTAAACCCCGATAATCCGAGCGGATATTTACTCAGTAAAGAAGAAGTAATTACCCTTGCGCAAGCCGCTAAAGAAAATAATTGCCGTCTGGTAATCGACGAATCGTTCGTTGATTTCGCCGTTAAGGACAGGAGATACACTTTGCTCGACAACGAAATTCTCGATAAGTATGATAATCTTATCGTGGTCAAGAGTATAAGTAAGTCTTACGGCGTACCCGCTTTGCGACTCGGCGTACTCGCTACTTCCGACGAAAAGACGATAGCGGAGCTACGTTCCCTTATGCAGGTCTGGAACATAAACAGTTTCGCCGAATACTATCTGCAAATTTACAACATTTACGCGAAAGATTACTCGAAAGCCTGCGACAAGATAGCCGACGAAAGAACGCGACTTATTAAAGAATTGAGAAAAATCGACGGCATTAAGGTCTACGACTCGCAAGCCAATTTCGTGATGGTTGATTTAGGGAAGCGTTCGTCATACGATTTCTGCGTAAATATGTTGGATAAACACAACGTGCTTATTAAAGACCTTTCGAGCAAAAATTATTTCGGCGGAAAGAACTTTATCCGCGTGGCGGTAAGAAACGCCGAAGACAACGATAAACTGATAAAAGGTATTAAAAAGGAATTATTATGATAATAACCGACGAACAAATAAAATCGCTCGGCGTGTCTGCCGACACTAAGGTGGAGTGGGTAAAAACTTGTTTAAGCCATAAATACGAATACGATTTGCCGGCGAAAATAAGCATAAAGAAAAGAAACGGAGAATTGTTTTACAACACGATGCCCGCCGTTATGGAACCGCTCGGAATAGCGGGTGTAAAGTGCGTGAACAGATACCCCGACAGAGTGCCCGCTTTGGACGCGACGATATTGTTATACGATTACGATACGGGTAAATTAACGGGTATTCTCGACGGAAACGAGATTACCGCTATGAGAACGGGAGCCGTGGCGGTACACTCCGCCGAACTTTTCGCTCGCAAGGATTTTTCTACGGTGGCGATGGTAGGTTTAGGAAATATAATGTACCACGTTGCGGAAATTTTCTTCGAAAGATATAAGGCGAAGAAAATGACGGTGCGTTTATATAAGTTTTTGAACGACGCGGAAAGATTTATAGAGAAGTTTTCTTCGTACAAAAACGTAAAGTTCGAAGTGTTTGAATCATACGAAGAGATGTTCAAAGACGCAGACCTTATCTTTTCCGCCGTTTCTTACGCGGAAAAAGATTTTTGTTCGGCTTCAGTGTATAAAAAAGGAGTCACGATCATTCCTATTCATACCAGAGGCTTTATGGAGTGCGATTTGGCGTTCGATAAAATATTCGGCGACGATACGGCACATTTGCACGAATTCAAATATTTTAATATGTATAAGAGTTTTGCCGAAGTGGCTGCCGTAATGGCGGGAAAAGCCGACGGCAGAACGAACGGCGAAGAAAGGATTTTGGTATACAACATAGGACTTGCGATACACGATCTGTTCTTTGCTAAAAAGATTACCGAAATTATAAAAGGATAGTATTCGGACGAAGTTATGATAATCTTACATATCGTTAAAAGCTACGGAAACAAATCTAACGGCGTGAGCGTCGTCGTTCCGCAATACGTTAAGTTTCAGTCGGAGCACGCCGACGTAAGGCTCGTCAATATCACGGGACGGGACGCGGGAATAGGTAACTTGCAGTTGGAGTACGCAGGGACGAAGAATTTTCCCGATTATTTGCCGTCGCCATATAACAAACCCGATTTGGTGGTTATTAACGAAGTAAACAATATAGAAAATATCGCTATTTACAGGAATTTAATTAAACGCAATATTCCTTATATAATTGTTCCGCACGGAGAATTGACGGAAACGGCGTTAAGGAAAAAAGCGTTCAAGAAGAAGATAGCGTATATCCTGCTTTTCAATAAGTTTATAAGAAACGCGAAAGCCGTGCAATGTCTGTCGGACAAAGAGTTGTCGGCGACGAAGATAAAAACGCCCGAAAAGTTTATCGCGACCAACGGTATAGCGGATATTGAAAGCAAGAAAGAAAATTTTTCGACCGACGGTTGTAAACTCGTTTATATAGGCAGGTTGGAAGTCTATATAAAAGGTATAGACAGACTGATAGAAGGTATCGCTAAGATAAAAGATTATTGCGTAAAACGCGGCGTTTCGCTCGATATTTACGGACCCGATTACGCGGGAAGAAAGGCGGAAATAACCGAACTTATCTTAGCTAACGGCGTAGGAGATATAGTAAAATTACACGACCCCGTGTTCGACGAAGAGAAGATAAATACTCTTCTTAAATCGGATATATTCATTCAGCTTTCCCGCAACGAAGGGTTGCCGCTCGGAATACTCGAAGCGATGAACGTAGGACTTCCCGTAATACTTACTTCGGGAACGAACCTTGCGGAAGAAGCGGAAAGTTACGGATACGGTTATTACGCGGGAGAAACGGCGGAAGAAGTCGCGGGAACGATAGTAAGAGCCGTCGAAGACAGGGAAAATTGGGCAGATAAAGGTAAAAAAGGCGTGGAATACACCCGCGAAAAGTATTCGTGGCAAAGCATAGCCGCCGAAACGGTAAAGGAATATAAAAGGATAATCGAAAGAAAATGATTTCTAAAATAATAAGAGCAATATATAACTTTTTCAGAGTAGCGTTTATAAAGATAAGACGCGGAAGCCGTTTCCGCGCGTATCCGTTGCAGAAGTCGAGAGTAAAATCTCATCTTTGGGTGCAGAAAGATACCCACGTAAGCATAGGCAGGAATTTCCGTATGGAAACAGATTCCAAATTACGCGTGTCCGAAGGCGGAAAACTTACCGTCGGGAACAGTTGTTTTATTAACTGCGGCGCGTATATAACGGTAATGGGCGAAACGACGATAGGGAACAACGTTCAGATAGGACCGAACGTAATGATATTCGACCACGACCATGATTACAAGACCGACGGCGGTATAGCCGCGGGTAAGTTCGTTAAAGGCGAAATAAAAATAGGAAACGGCGTTTGGATAGGAGCTAATTCGATAGTTCTTCGCGGAGCGGAGATAGGCGACGGCGCGATAATAGCGGCGGGGAGCGTGGTTAAGGGCAAAGTTCCCGAAAATTGCCTGTTCGTACAGAAGAGAAAATCGGAGACGATAGAAATACAGAAATAGACTATATGAGAAAAACGACCCGGCAAAAACTTAATACGAGAAATATCGGAATAGGAAGTTTTATTTTTGCGCTTTTCCTTGCGCTTTTTCCGATAGATTCCGCTCTCGGTAACATAATCGGCAGTATGTCGTTGAACAATTACGTCGCTATGGTGGCGTTGCTTGCCGTGATTTTGTTTAGCCACAGGAGAATGAAGTTTGCCGACGAGAGCGTATTTTTAGTTATCGGAATTTACCTTGCTTACTGTATAGTAACAATAATTTTAGGTCCCGAAATATTCGGTTCAAGGAACCTGGTATTCGTTATTTACATGCTTATAGCCATCGTTTTGGGAAGCGTATCATGGACGAAAGACGAAGTGGAACTGTTCAAAAGGAGCATATTATTAGGACTTGTTATAGTAATAGCGATAGTTTTCAGCAGGTTCGACACGGACGGTTCGGGACGAATTTACATAACGATAGGCAGGAACATAGACCAAAACTATCTCTGCGCCAACCTTATTTTCTCGACGGCTATATTGTCGGAAAATATAGTGACTAAGCGTTACAGATGGCTGTCGCTTATTTTGCTCGTACTCGAATTTGCCGCGATAGTAATGCTCGGTTCGCGCGGCGGACTGTTAGGTAATCTCGTCGTGCTGGCGGCGTATTTCGTGTTAAAGACCCGCCACGCCTGGAAATTCTGCCTTGCGATAATCGCGATTTACTTTATCGTGTTTGGACTGTTCGGCGACAAACTGCCGTCATGGATAGTCGAAAGGTACGATTTCAAGACGGTAATTCACGGCACGGGTTCTGGCAGAACCATAATTTGGGCTGATTATTTGACTAAATTCAGAGAAGCGTCCGTATTCAAGCAGCTTTTCGGTCACGGCAGGGGAATAATTTACGAAAGTGATTTTTATAAGATAGCCACGCATAATATGTTCATAAAAGCGTTGATGGAAGGCGGAATAGTGGGACTTATAGCGTATATTACGTTCCTTATATATATGTTCTGCTACGCGGCGAAAAGATACGACTTTAAGTCAGTGGCGTTTATCGCGGGGTATATAGTCAGCGGTATGTTCCTTGATTTGGACGATTACAGAGTTTTTCCCGTGATGATTATCCTTACCGTGATGTTTGCTAAAAAAGAAGAAGAAAGGCGTTCGCGGAGAGTATGCGTGAGCGTTGACGGGAATAACGGGGTGACGAAATTATGTTAGGAATAGTTATACTTAATTACAAAACTTACGAAGATACATATAAGTGTATCGAAAGTATATATGCTACGACGAAAAGAGAATTCAGAATCTATATTGTAGACAACAATTCGCCCAACGATTCTTACGAACGGCTCTGCGAAAAGTACGCAAACGACGATAAAGTAACGGTAGTGAAAAATCCGCTGAACAACGGTTATTCCACCGGTAACAATATAGGTTTCCGCTTGGCGGTAAAGGACGGTTGCGAATATATTTTGTGCAGTAACAGTGACGTTACTTACTTCGACGGAACGATAGACGGGCTATGCGAATATCTCGACGATAATCCCACTTGCGGAGTTGTCGGACCGAAAGTCCTTAACGTAGACGGTTCGATACAAAACAACAATAAAAATATTCTCGACGCAAAAACTTTCCTTTTCCGTAAAAAGGGGATAAGAAAGCTGGACTTTTTCGGATACGGCGACAAGTATTTCTACGCAAATAACGATTTCGACGTAGCGTTCAGTCCCGCGGGAATGGTGTCGGGGTGTTCTTTTATGCTCAGAAGCGAAGCGTTAGTCGCTACCGATTATTTCGACGAAAACATTTTCCTTTACCACGAAGAAGACGTGTTGGGCGCGAAACTGAGAGCGGACGGCAAGTATTACATCGAGTTTTTACCTGAAGTTAAAATTATTCACGCGGGCGGTCAGTCCACGGGCGGAGCGAGTCCGTACACCGTTTATCACGAAAATTTAAGCGGACTTTACTATTTGTGGAACTACGGCGGAACGAGTAAGGCCGCGTATAATTTTACCGCCGCGTGTCTTGTCGCTATGTTCAGAGTCGCGGGAATTAAAAACGCGGAATACAAAAAATACGCCGCGACGTTAAAGAAGAACGCAAAAGCAATTAAAAGTAAAGAGAGAGTTCTTAGCGTAAAGGCCGTCGAAAGGAAAAAATAATATGTCGCAAAAGATAACCGCTAAAAGATTTACGAGCAACGTTATTATATCGCTTACCGTGCAAGTGATATCTTTGGCGGTAGGATTTTTACTTAATCTTATCGTTCCGAGATTTATCGACGAATATCAATACGCCTATTGGCAAAGTTACATCCTGTACGTCGGATACGTGGGGATTTTGCATTTCGGACTTCTGGACGGGTTGGTGTTACGGTACTCGCAGTACGATTACGAAGAGTTGGACAAGGCGAGAGTAAGGTCGCAGTTTATGATACTGTTGTCCTTTACCGCTATTCTTGCCGTCGTTTCGATAATAGTGGCGTTGATAGCGTTGAGCGGACCGACGAGATACATAGTAATTTTTGTCGGGATAGGAATAATCTCCAAAAACTTTCATACCTACAATTCCTATACGTTCCAGATAACGAACCGTATAAATAAATATGCGATTATAGTAATAGTGCAAAGGGTGTCTTACGGCACGATAGTCGCCGTTTTGTTACTCCTTAAAGTAAACGATTTCCGCTACTACTGTATGGCGGAACTCGGCGGCGACGTCATTGCTATACTGTTAGCTATGATTTTCAACAAGGGTATGTATTTCGGGAAGGCATTGCCGGTCAAGGACGCTTTTGCCGAACTGAAGCTAAATATAGCCGCAGGCATAGTCCTTATGCTCGCCAACCTTTCCGCGGGACTTATCATAGGCAGCGCGAAAATGATTATTCAATGGCGTTGGGACGAACTCGTCTTCGGCAAAGTGTCGTTTGCTTTCTCACTGTCGTCGGTCTTCCTTACGTTCGTCACGGCGATAAGCGTGGTGCTTTTTCCGTCGCTTAAAAGACTCGACCCGGAAACTTTGCCCGCTTTATATAAGAAGATAAGAAACGCCGTTTCCATAGTGCTGTTCTTCGTACTGATATTCTACTTTCCGGGGTGCTATATCCTTAATCTTTGGATACCAAAGTATGCGGAAAGTCTTAAATATCTCGGATACTTGCTACCGCTTATAATCTTCTCTTCCAAGGTAAGTTTGCTTACGAACAACTACCTTAAAGTGTACCGAAAAGAAAAACAAATGATGGTTGTCAACCTTTGCTCGGTGGCGGTGGGCGTGTTGCTGTTTGCGTTATGTGCGTACGTTATTAGTAACGTTATTGCGCTGCTTTGTTCGATAGTGTTCGTTATTATGCTCAATTCCGTTGCGTCGGAAGTTATGGTGTTCAGAATAATCGGGCAGAAAGTAATAAAGGAATTTATCGTGGAAGCGTTAATGTGCGCGGGCTTTATTTTGTGTGCGGCCATGCTGTCGTTGTGGATAGGGCTTGCGGCGTATGCGGCGTTATATATTATATATCTTGCGTTAAATTACAGATCTTTGAAATCGGTGTTCGATAAGATAAAGTCGAAACTCAAAGGAGAAACGAAATGAAAGGAATAATTCTGGCAGGCGGGAGCGGAACGAGATTATATCCGCTTACTATGGTGACGAGCAAACAGCTTTTGCCCGTGTATGACAAGCCGATGGTTTTTTATCCGTTGTCGACTCTTATGCAGGCGGGAATAAGGGAGATACTCATTATTTCCACGCCGCAAGATTTGCCGAACTTTATAAAGCTGCTCGGCGACGGCAGTCGGTACGGAGTAAAACTTAGTTATTGCGAACAGCCTTCACCGGACGGTTTGGCGCAGGCGTTTTTATTGGGAGAAAAGTTTATCGACGGCGAAGCGTGCGCAATGGTTCTCGGCGACAACATTTTCTACGGCAACGGGCTGGAAGAAATCTTAAAAAGAGCTGCCGAAAAAGCGGAAAAGGGCAGAGCCACTATCTTCGGATACCACGTCAACGACCCGCAAAGGTTCGGCATAGTGGAGTTCGATAAGAGCGGAAAAGTTCTTTCGGTGGAAGAAAAACCGAAAAACCCGAAGTCGAACTATTGTATCACCGGTTTATATTTTTATGACAAGAGAGTGTCGGAACTTGCTAAAAAAGTCGTTCCGTCCGACAGGGGAGAACTCGAAATAACCGACCTTAACAAACTGTATCTCGACGAAGGCGACCTTGACGCGGAACTGCTCGGAATAGGTTTCGCCTGGCTCGACACGGGAACAATGGACAGCCTCGTCGAAGCGTCGGAATTCGTGCAGATGATAAGTAAACGGCAGGATATAACCATATCCGCGCCCGAAGAAATAGCCTACGCAAACGGTTGGATAACGAAAGAGCGGTTGCTCGAATCCGCCGAAAAGTACGGCAAGTCGCCATACGGCGCGCATTTGAAAAAAGTAGCGGAGGACAAACTGTAATGGGAAAATTTAATTTCGTAAAGACCGATATTGACGGCGTGGTTATTATAGAGCCTACCGTGTTCGGGGATAACAGGGGTTACTTTATGGAAACGTACAACAAAACCGAATTTTTCGACAACGGTCTTACTTACGATTTCCTGCAGGACAATCAGTCGAAGAGTAAGAAAGGCGTATTAAGGGGGTTGCATTTCCAAAAAAATCACCCGCAGGCAAAGCTCGTAAGAGTCCTTTCGGGCGAAGTATTCGACGTGGCGGTCGATTTGCGTAAAGGAAGTTCCACCTACGGAAAATGGGTAGGGGTAATCTTAAGCGGCGACAACAAAAAACAGTTTATGATACCGAGAGGGTTTGCTCACGGGTTTGCGGTTCTTAGCGACAGCGCGGAGTTTTGCTACAAGTGCGACGACGTTTATCACCCCGAAGACGAAGGCGGAATTATGTGGAACGACCCCGATATAGGGATAGAGTGGCCGCTCGATATAGAGCCTTTATTGTCGGAAAAGGACAAAAAACATTTACCGTTAAGGGAATCGAAGATAGAATTTGAGGTGCGATAATGAAGATAATAGTGACCGGCGGAGCCGGATTTATAGGTAGCAATTTCGTCTACCACATGCTCGACAAGTACAAGGATTACGAAATAATCTGCGTGGACTGCCTTACTTACGCGGGGAATATGAGTACGCTCGAAAGAGCCATGAAAAACCCGAATTTCAGCTTTTATAAGCTCGACATCTGCGATAGAGAGGGGATATACAAACTTTTTGAAGAAAGGCACCCCGATATAGTGGTCAATTTCGCGGCGGAAAGTCACGTTGACCGCTCGATAGAAAACCCCGAAGTGTTCCTTAAAACGAACATTCTCGGAACGCAGGTTCTTATGGACGCTTGCAGAAAGTACGGAATAAAGCGTTACCATCAGGTTTCTACCGATGAAGTGTACGGCGATTTGCCGCTTGACCGTCCCGACTTGTTCTTTACCGAAGAGACCCCCATTCACACTTCGAGTCCGTACAGCAGCAGTAAAGCGGGCGCGGATTTGTTGGTGCTTGCGTATTACAGAACTTACGGTTTGCCCGTGACGATAAGCCGCTGTTCCAACAACTACGGACCGTATCATTTTCCCGAAAAACTCATACCCCTTATGATAGCGAACGCCCTTAACGACAAGCCTTTGCCCGTGTACGGCGAAGGGCTTAACGTGAGAGACTGGTTATACGTGGAAGACCATTGTAAGGCGATAGACCTTATTATTCACAAAGGAAGAGTGGGCGAAGTATACAACATAGGCGGTCATAATGAGATGAAAAATATAGATATAGTAAAACTTATCTGTAAAGCTCTCGGTAAGCCCGAAAGTCTCATCGTTCACGTCGCCGACAGAAAAGGACACGATATGCGTTATGCCATCGACCCGACGAAAATTCATAACGAGTTGGGGTGGCTGCCCGAAACCAAATTCGCCGACGGAATTCAGAAGACGATAAAGTGGTATCTCGACAACAAAGAGTGGTGGGAGACCATAATATCGGGAGAATACAAAAACTATTACGAAAGAATGTACGGAGACAGGAAATGAAAGTATTAGTCACCGGCGTCAAAGGACAGCTCGGTCACGACGTCGTAACGGAACTTAAAAAACGCGGTCACGAAGCCGTGGGCGTAGATATAGAAGAAATGGACATTACCGATAAGGCGAGCGTCGATAAAGTAATAACTTCAGTTATGCCCGACGCAGTAGTGCATTGTGCGGCGTGGACAGCCGTGGACGCCGCCGAAGACGCCCCCGAAAAAGTGGAAGCGGTGAACGCTACGGGTACGCGGTATATAGCCGAAGCCTGCAAAAAAATCGACTGCAAAATGGTCTATATATCCACCGACTACGTTTTTAACGGAGAAGGAACCGAACCGTGGAAACCAGACTGTAAAGATTACGCCCCGCTTAACGTGTACGGCAAGTCGAAACTCGACGGAGAAATAGCCGTGTCTTCCGTTCTTAACAAATACTTCATTATAAGAATAGCCTGGGTGTTCGGTCTGAACGGAAAAAATTTCGTCAAGACCATGATAAGAGCGGGCAGAACCCACGACGAAGTAAGAGTGGTATGCGACCAGATAGGCACGCCGACTTACACTCCCGACGTAGCAAAACTCATTGTCGATATGCTCGGCACGGACAGGTACGGATATTATCACGCGACGAACGAAGGTGGATTTGTGTCCTGGTTCGACTTTACGAAAGAAATCTATCGCCAGGCGGGATTAAATACGAAAGTAATCCCCGTGACGACGGCGGAATACGGTTTGAGTAAAGCTAAACGCCCCTACAACAGCCGCCTTGACAAGTCCAAACTTACCGAAAACGGTTTCGACCTTTTGCCACCGTGGCAGGACGCTTTGGCAAGGTTTCTTAAAGAAGCGGAAATATAATTTTTTATCGTAAAAGACAAAAGACCATCGGAAAAACCGACGGTCTTTTTAATCGTAATAACGGAAAATTATTTACTTACGGAAGCTATAATCGTCACGTCGCTCAACGGGAAGGAGCAGCAGGGGTGAATATATCCGTAATCGTAGTCGGCGAGTCTTCTGCCGTCGACCGACTTCGGGATATAGACGGTTCCGTCTACGAGTTTACTATGACACCAACCGCATACGCCGCTACGGCAGCGGGACGGAATGGCTATTCCGTTCTTTTCAAGAGAATTAAGAATAGTGTCGTTCGTGCTTGCCTTAATTTCGTGTTTTTCATCGCGGATAATTGCGGTAATCTTAACTTCCGATATGCCGCCGAAAGGATAGTCGGCGTCCTTTTGCGGGTTGCGATATTCGCCGAAAGTTTCGTGACGAATGAACTTCTTGCGGAGATTAAGTTTAGCCAATTCCTTATCGATGAAGTCGTACATAGCCTGCGGTCCGCAGATGAATACCGAGTAGTCGCCTTCGGGCGCGTGTTTTGAAATAAGGTCGGCGGTAATGAAGCCGTTTTCGTACTTGTCGTTTTGTTCGTCACTCAACACGTAAACTACGTTAACCTTATTACAGGTATCCGCAATGCGGTCAAAGGTATCCTTAAATAAGATTTCCTTTTCCGTCCTTACGCCATAGATAAGGGTAAGAGAACAATCTTCGTCGCCGTTTTCTATCGCTTTGGCAAGGCTAAGGAACGGGGTAATTCCGCTGCCGCCTGCAAGGGCTACGACGTTTTTTGCGTCGCGGAGCGGTTCGTAGGTGAATTCTCCGTCGGGAGCGGAGGCTTCCACTTCCGTACCTACTTCGAAGGTGTCGAGAATAAAGTTGCTGGCGAGACCGCCGTTTACTCTTTTTATCGTAAGGACGTATTCTCCGTCGAGAGATTGCTGCGGAGAAGAAGATATGGAGTAGGGGCGAGTAATCTTAGCTCCGTTTACGTCAAGGAACAACACAATGCATTGTCCCGCCGAAAAGTAAGCTAATTTTTCGGTGCCTTTTTTCACGTTGCCGACAAGGTGAATACTCTTTACTCCGTCGGCTGTTTCGTCTATTCTGGACACGATAAGGTGTTGACGTTCGGGATGAAGAGCAGTCGCAAGACGGTTTGCTTTATAACTCGAAGTAGGCGGCACGGGTTTTGCCGGGGCTTTTGCGATTATATTTTCTCTGTTTTTGCCCGCTTTGAGAAAGTCGGCGAAGTTAACGGATTTTATGTGGGATTTTGCCATAGCTTAGTTACCTCCTTTGAGTTTTCTTATCACGGCTTTGCCTGCGGCGTCGCCCGTTATATACGCCGAACTGTATCCGTCGCCGCGGCTTGCGTGTCCGCCGCAGTAGGTAAGTCCGGGTACGGTGAAGTCGGTTCTTTCTCCGTTGGCGCGCATAACCACGTTATCCCAGTTCCTGTTGTCGTAGCCGTAGATTTCTCCGTCGGGAGTACCCAGGAAGCGTGCGAAAGTAACGGGTGTTGCTACGGCGATTTCTTCTATGTGGGAAGAAATGTCGATGCCCATTACCTTTTCGTAGTCTTCTATATACCGCTTAGCCACGTCGTTTTTGTACCGTTTGTAGTTTTCTGCGGTAAGGTCTTCGGGAAGTTCGTTTCCGTAGAGCGGAACGGTAAAGAATAGCATGCATGTGCCTTCGGGAGAGCAGTCGGGGATTACTTCGTTAAGGCAGTTTACGATGTAATAAGCCCCGACGGGTTTGTCGTGGCGGTGGTTGAACTGTTCGCGCGGGTTTGCGTAAGTGGACTTAAAGACGGTGTAGTCTTCTATTCCCAATTCTTCTTTCGAGCAGTCGAGACCTAAGTAGATAGTGACGAAAGTTATTCCGAAGTTACGGGCGTTGGCTAATTTCAATTCCCGTTCGGGTACGTTTTTATTGTCGGACATAGCGTAAACGTTATGGGGGATAATGTTACTTATAACTTCTTTCGCGTAAAGTTTGGTTCCGTCGGTAAGGGCGACGCCCACGCAACGGCCGTTGTCGTACAGGAATTCGCTTACTTCGCTGTTGTACCAGACTTCGCCGCCGTTGTCGGTGATGGCTTTTTCGAGAGCTAAGGACAGCTCGTGGGAGCGTTTATACGGCATAGCCGCGCCGTCTTCGACGTAGGAACTTACCATAGAAAGGTAGTGCATCGCGTTAAGGTCGTCGGTAGGAATACCGAGATAGCACCAGTAAGTGTTAAGGATATCGCGGGCTTTTTCGGGCATACCGAGAGCGATTTGTATATCTTCCACGCTGTGGCAAGCGGTACGCATAAAGTCGGCGTGCTTGAGTACCATGGTAAGGGGATTGGGTTTGCCTTTCATTTTATAGATATATTCGAGAGCGGCGTCGTCCTTTTTAGCCAGTTCAAAGAAGTTCTTGACCGACTCGCGGCAACCGGGAACGGCTTTCTCCATATCGTCGCAGAAATTTTCTATTCCCGCTCTCAACTTCACGTCGAAACCGTTTTCGCCCGTGACTATCGCGCGGAAAGTGTTGTATTCGTAGCGCCAGTTTATTTTGGCTCCTAAGTTTTCGAAAATCTTATACACGGCTTTCGGATTTTGCTTCGTGCCTACGCTGCAAAGTTCGTGAAGGCTTGGCTCGAATTCGAAACGACCCCTACGGAAACTCGACGCGCTGCCTCCGGGAATGTTGTGTTTTTCGACCAAAAGCGTTTTTAAGCCGGCTTTTGCCGTCGTCGCCGCCGCAACGAGTCCGCCGTTGCCGCCGCCTGCTACGATGACGTCGTAATGTCTGTCCATATGGTATTCTCCTTTTCATTGTATTGTACGGTCGTTACCGTCGGATTATATTCACATTTATATTATATCCTGTACCAATTCTATTTTCAAGAGCCGTTTTTTTAACAAAATTCCCTTTTTCGGACGGCGAAGCCGCTGTTTTTGCAAAAAGCAGGCGCACCCGAAATTTCGTTTGAGTATTGAAAAAATAATTATAATGTTTTATTATTTATATAGTAAAAAGAATGGAACGATAAACGAACGGGAGAAAAACATGCTGACGTTAAAAAACATTACGAAAAGTTACGGCGACGGAGAAAACGAAGTCAAAGCCCTTAAAGGAATTTCGATAGCTTTCAGAAAATGCGAATTCGTGTCCGTGCTGGGGCAATCGGGCTGCGGAAAAACCACTTTCCTTAACATAGTGGGCGGATTGGACCGTGCCACGAGCGGAGAACTCATCCTTTCGGGCGAGTCCACCGACGGATTTAACGACAACGACTGGGACGATTACCGCAATTCGAAAATCGGTTTCGTGTTTCAAAGTTATAATCTTATTCCGCATCTTAACGTATTGTCGAACGTGGAGCTTGCCCTTACGATTTCGGGCATAAAGAGCGAAGAACGGACGGAGAGAGCGAAAAAAGCGTTGGAAAGAGTGGGACTTTCCCACAAGTGGAACAAACGCCCCAACGAGCTTTCGGGCGGACAGATGCAGAGAGTTGCTATAGCTCGCGCCATAGTAAACGAGCCCGATATCTTGCTTGCCGACGAACCCACGGGAGCCATCGACAGCGAAACTTCGGTTCAGATTATGGAAATCCTTAAAGAAATATCGAAAACGAAGCTCGTAATTATGGTCACGCACAACGCCGAACTCGCCGAAAAGTATTCCACGAGAGTAGTAAAATTTTTGGACGGCGAAATAGTGGGCGACACCGACCCGTACGTTCCCGAAGAAGAGCCTTTACCGAAGCCTGCCGAAAAGAAGAAAAAAGGTAAGCACAAGAAAGGAACCACGATGTCCTTTTTCACCGCGATAAAACTTTCTTTCAATAACCTGATAAACAAAAAAGGAAGAAGCGTCCTTACCGCGATAGCGGGGAGCGTGGGAATAATAAGCATAGCTCTTATTTTGGCGTTAAATAACGGTTTCAGCGGGTATATAAGCGATTTTGAACGGCAGTCGATGTCGAAATATCCCATTACCGTTTCGTCGGGCGAAGCGTCGGTGGTGTCGGCGTTCGAAGAGTTTTTGGGCGGGGACGCGCTGGACGGCGACTCGCTTAACCTTAACTCGATGCTCGACGTAATAACGGGCGACGACACGGACAGGGAAAAGTATTCCGACGAAGAGATAGTCCACATTTACGGACAGTTCACTAAACTTTTTACCGCGATGCAGGAGAAACTGTCGAAAACCACCGAAGTAAGCAAGTTCAAAAAACACGTCGAAAGCGATTTCGATAAAAGTCTCGCCACCGTAAAGTACGATTATTCGATAAATATGACTATATATAACAAAGTCGTGAATACCGATTCCGATACTGGGGTAGTAACGACCGAGTATAATCTTATGAATCCCCTTTCGGAAAGTTCGACAATGGCGCCGCTTCTCAAAATGCTCGTAGGCAGCAGCGAAGACGAAGCTATGATATCGGGAATAAAAACCGCTCTCGACACTTTCGCTTTCTGGGACGAAATTATTGCCGACGAAGAAACTATTAACGCGCAGTACGACGTAATTAAGGGAAGTCTTCCTGAAAATATGAACGAAATAGTCCTTGTCGTGGACGAATATAACCAGATATCCGATTTCGACGCCTTTACTCTTAACGAAATGAGCCTTGCAAGCCTAATCCTTGCGTTGACCGTGCCGAGTACGCTCGATTCCTACGACAAGGCGTTCGACGAAATTCTTACGAAAGAATATTATATTCTTCCTACGAGCGCGGAGTATATTTACGACGAAACCACGGGCTTGTATATTGGAGTCCGCGACAGTAGTTCTGCCGTTCTTAATCCTATAATGGAAAGCAAAGGTATCCCCGTCAGAATTTCGGGCATAGTAAGACCTAAGGAAGGGATAAAAGGCGGTTGCATAAACGGCGTAATAGGTTACACGTCGGAACTCGGAAATTACATCATGGAAGACGCGAACGGCAGCGATATAGTCGTAAAATACGTCGAAGAGTACGAAAAGTATCTTGCCGCCGCCGAAACGGTAAAGGAAATTTTGGCGAAGATGTCGGAAGATTCCGACTATCAACCGACTATGGAAGAAGTCGCCGCAACGATGACTTTTAAGGCTGGGATAAAAAATCTCGTCACCGGCGAAAGTATGGACGTAAGCGGGTACAAAAACGTTATGAACAAACTTAACGCAAGAGATTACGACAATCCGTCCTATATCTATTTTTATCCCAACCGCATTGCGGACAAGCAGAACATAGTTAAGTTTATCGACGATTTTATAGCCGAGCAGAAAGCCTTGGAAGAAGCCGCCGACAAGGAAGCGGAAGAAAAGGGCGAAGAAAAATCCGACGTAACCTACGTTATCGAATACAAGGACAATCTCGACTCGGTGGTGAACGAACTTAATTCCGTCGTCGATACGATAACGTATATTCTGGTGGCGGTAGCCTGCGTGTCTGTCGTGGTCACGATGCTCCTTATCGCGATAATAATGTACATTTCGGTACAGGACAGAACGAGAGAAATAGGAATAATGCGCGCCATCGGCGCAAGAAAAACCGATATAAGCAACATTTTCAACACGGAAACTTTGCTTTTAGGTCTTGCGTCGGGAGTAATAGGGGCGTTGATAGCCTTTATTTTACAGTTCCCCGGCAATCTTTTGTTAAGTAAAATCAACAATATGGCGGGACTTCTGCAAATGGCGTGGTGGCACCCGTTGGTGTTAGTAGGCGGAGCGGTGATTATCACCGTAATAAGCGGACTTATCCCTGCGGCGATGGCTGCGAAAAAAGCTCCCGTAGTCGCATTGCGTACCGAATAGGGGGAGTATGACTATTGAATATCTGAAAACGATTTACGGAAACGAAGTAAAAAACCTGCCCCGAACCAAAATAGCCTTGCCGGCTTTTTTACGGAAATTTTCTTACGAACTTATCAGCGTGAAAGGTAAAAGAACAGTTCTCGTTTCGGGCGAAAATTTCGACGGATACGCCGAAATAAGAAACTATATAGAAGAATTTTTCGACGCGGAAGCGGTGGCGGTCATCGACGATAATACGAAAAAGCTCGAAATATTTTCCGAAAGGAAAACGCCGTATATAATCGTCGGGAAAGAGTGCAATATTTAATAACGGAATAAAAGAAAAAACGGAACGATGAAGTTCCGTTTTTTTTGACGTAAGGTCGATTTTCAGAGAAGTTCTATCCCTGCGTTTTTGCAGGTAAGTTCGGTTTCGGTATCCCAAACCGAGCATTGTACTTCCCCGATATGAGCTTTATTGAGTAAAAGCATACATAATCTCGACTGTCCTATTCCGCCGCCCATTGTTAGGGGGAGTTCACCTTTTTCGAGAGCGGAGTGGAAGGGGAGAGCCAGTCTTTCAAGGCAGTTTGCTTCGGTAAGCTGAGATATTAAAGACTCTCTGTTTACCCTTATTCCCATAGAAGAAATTTCAAACGCGCGGTTAAGTACGCGGTTATAGAACATAATATCGCCGTTCAACGACCAGTCGTCGTAGTCGGGGGCTCGTCCGTCGTGTCTTATCCCGGAACGGAGCTTTCCGCCTATCTGAGTTATGAACACCGTGCCGTATTTTTTCGTTATTTCGTTTTCCCGTTGTCTTGGCGTAAGGTCGGGATAAAGGTCTTCGAGTTCCTGCGTGGAGATTACTTTTACGTCGCGGCTTATTCCGCAGTCGATGCCGTAGCGATCTTTTATTTCATCGGCGGTGTCGCATATTACGTCCACAATTTGTTTTACCGTCATCACGAGATATTCCGCGTTACGGGTGGATTCGGTTATTATCTTTTCCCAGTCCCATTGGTCGACGTAGACCGAGTGCAGGTTATCGAGTTCTTCGTCGCGGCGGACGGCGTTCATATCGGTATATATTCCAGTCAGGGGGGCAAAACCGTATTTGTGAAGGGCGTATCTTTTCCATTTGGCGAGAGAATGGACCACTTCCGCCTGTTTGTCGGCGGCTTTTATGTCGAATTTTACCGGGCGTTCGACGCCGTTAAGGTCGTCGTTGAGTCCGCTGCGGGAATCGACAAACAGCGGTCCCGACACTCTCATTAAATTAAGGGCTGCCGACAGTTTTTTCTGAAAGTTCGACTTTATGAAAGAAATAGCTTCCTGCGTTTTGTATAGGTTCAGCGCGGACTCGTATCCGTCGGGGACGTAAGTTTTCGACATTTTGTTTCTCCGTTTTCGATAAAAATTTATCTAATTATAACCTTTCGTATAGCTTTTGGCAAGGAACGGCGAAAAAAACGGTAAAAAGTCGGGTAAAATACAAGTAAAATATGAGTGAAATAAACTTTTTTACGTTAAAAACGCTGATAATCGGCTATTGACAAACGTCAAAGATACGGTTATAATAAATAATTAGTTATAAATGTTTGATGAGATGATGCGAACGGCTCATTGGGCAGGATATAGTTAATATTTAATTTAGGAGGTAATAATGTTAGGCAATCTTATCGCCGCTTTGGGTTCCGGCGCTTGGATTGGCATACTTGCGGCCGTAGCGGTAATCACGCTTGCGGTGGGCGCGGTGGCAATGCTTTTCGGATATAAAAAATACGTTGCGAAAAAAGTAAACGATTCCAAAGACGAAGCTACCCGCATAATAGAAGAAGCCCGCGCAGAAGCCAAAACCATGCGTAAAGAAGCGTTGCTCGAAGCGAAAGACGAACAACTAAGGTTGCGTAACGAGTTTGAGAAAGAGACAAGACAAAGACGTAGCGAACTCCAGAAACAGGAAAACAGACTTAATCAGAAAGAGGACGCGCTCGATAAAAAGGAACAGGCTATGGACGCCAAACTCGACGCCGTAGAAAAGACCAAAAAGAATATCGAGGAAAGAGAAACCAAACTAAAAGAGATGGAAGCCGATCTTGGCAATCAGCACGAAAAAATGCTCGCCGAACTCGAAAAAGTAGCGGGTATGACTGCGGGAGAAGCCAAGGATATGCTTATTACCGAGCTTACCGACGACGCAAAACGCGACGCGGCGGTTATGGTAAAGGAAATCGAAGCAAAGGCGAAAGAAGAAGGCGAAAAGAGAGCTAAGAATATCGTCGGACTCGCCATTCAGAAGTGCGCGGTAGACCACGCCGCCGAAACCACCGTCAGCGTGGTGGAACTTCCGAGCGAAGAAATGAAAGGTCGCATTATAGGAAGAATGGGGCGCAACATAAAGGCTCTCGAATCGGTGACCGGCGTCGATATAATAATAGACGACACCCCCGACGTAATCACCCTTACCGGGTTTGACCCCGTAAGAAGGGAAATAGCCCGTCTTACTTTGCAGAAATTGGTCAGCGACGGCAGAATTCACCCCGGCAGAATAGAAGAAGTAGCCGACAGGGTGAGAAAAGACATCGAAAATCAGATTAAGGAAGCGGGAGAACAAGCCGTGTTCGACGCGGGACTGTTCGGTATTCACCCGGAGCTTGTTAAGTTGCTCGGCAGAATGAAATACCGTACCAGCTACGGACAGAACGTTTTGAAACATTCTTTGGAAGTATGTTTCCTGGCAGGCTTAATGGCGCAGGAATTGGGCGCGGACGTAAAAGTGGCTAAACGCGCGGGACTTTTGCACGACATCGGCAAAGCCGTCGACCACGAATACGAAGGCACGCATATCCAAATAGGCGTGGAACTTGCCCGTAAGTACAAAGAAAAAGAAGAAGTGGTCCACGCCATAGCGGCGCACCACGGCGACATCGAAGCAAAAACCTTGGAAGCGATTATTGTTCAGGCGGCGGACGCAATAAGCGGCGCTCGTCCGGGAGCTCGTCGCGAATCCCTTGAAAACTACGTAAAACGTCTTGAAAAATTGGAAACTTTGGCAAACTCGTTCGCAGGAGTCGATCAATCTTACGCCATTCAGGCGGGAAGAGAAATCAGAGTCATCGTAAAACCGGAAGTAGTGGACGATGCCACGACGGTGTTCCTTGCAAAAGAAATCGCGCAGAAGCTTGAATCGGAATTGGAATACCCCGGTCAAATCAAGGTAAACGTAATAAGAGAATTGCGTAGCGTTGAGTACGCAAGATAGTTTATCTGTATTATCAAAGAAAAAAGCCGCTCGGTAACGGGCGGCTTTTTGTTGTATAACAAAAACCCCACGATAGTCGTGGGAGTACAAATAAGGTTAACCGGTGAGTATTGAAATTAACACTCCGATTGTGTAGAATTCAAGTAGACCTGCCAGTCGAAAAGGATAAAACACAATCGGAGGTAACTTTAACAAAATGTCAAATGATAACAAAAGTTTAGCACACACAAAATGGGATTGCAAGTATCACATAGTGTTTGCGCCAAAATACAGGAGAAAGGTATTTTTTGAAGAGAAGAGACAAGAAATCAGAGAGATAATAAGAACTCTATGCCAATGGAAAGGCGTTGATATAATAGAAGGCGAAGTTTGCCCTGACCATATACATATGATGGTAAGTATACCACCCAAAATGAGCGTTTCGGGATTTATGGGATATTTGAAAGGGAAAAGTAGCTTGATGATATTTCAGAAATGGGGAAATATGAAGTTTGCGTACCGAAATCGCGAATTTTGGTGTAGAGGATATTATGTGGATACAGTGGGTAAAAATACCAAAGCAATAAAGGACTACATAGCAAACCAATTGCAAGCGGATAAAGAAAGCGACCGGATGAGCTTGTTTGACCCGAGAGACCCGTTTACGGGTAGTAGGTAACACATGCGTGACTGGCAGGTCGAGTAAAGCGCATAAGTGCGCGTCGCCAGTAACAGGCAGGGCTATGCCCGAAAATGAAAAACCACCAGCTTGGCTGGTGGATATTTATT
>DJPE01000009.1 GCA_002439705.1 Christensenella sp. UBA6420 | reverse complement strand
GGGGCATCGCTCCAAGCCCCCTTAATAAACCCCTTTCCTCATAATGTTCCCCCTTATCCAAACATTAACGGGGTTACGCTTTCTCAACAAACTTATTGCTCGAATAAACTTATAAAAATATGGAAAAGCGGGGTGGACTTACCCCGCTTCCTTATGAGTCCGACTTATGCGGACTTAGATTTTTTCGCACAAAACTTCGTGACTGCGGAAAAATCCCGCATAACGAGTGGTCGGATATTATCGTCCGCCGTCTACCCTTATATCCTGTCCGGTGACGTAGCTCGACGCGTCGGACAGAAGGAAGGCGATTACTTCCGCGACTTCTTCGGGGTAGCCGACTCTGCCGAGAGAAATGCCTTGACAGAATTCTTTTCTGTCTTCTTCGGTATACTTGGCGTTCATTTGGGTGTCGATAAAACCGGGAGAAACGCTGTTTACTCTTATTCCCGACAAGCCTAATTCCTTTGAAAGGGCTTTGGTAAACACGGACACGCCGCCTTTTGCCGCGGAATAGACGGTTTCGCACGACGCTCCGACTGCACCCCATATAGAAGAAACGTTGACGATACTGCCTTTGCCCGCCGAGATAAATTTAGGGACGTACTTTTTTGTAAGTAAAATTACCGAAGTAAGGTCGGTGAAAATCATATTTTCCACTTCTTCGTCGGTACAGTCGGACAGGGGCTTTTCCATTGCGATACCCAGGCAGTTCACGAGTCCGTCGATAGTTCCGTACACGCTCGCCGCCGCGAAAAAGTCGTCTACGCCTTTGCGTGTGGAAAGGTCGCCGTATATCGGTATCACGTTTTCGGACGGTTCTACTTTTCTGTTTCTGTACTGCGCCAGAACGAGATGCCCGTCTTCGCTTAACTTCTTAACCGTAGCGTAGCCGATGCCGCCGCCCGCTCCCGTAACCAAAATTTTCATAGTTTTTCTCCGTTATTATTTTCTTATAAACTTATACTACCTTTATACCGAATACGGTAAAAGGAGATATTATGAACAAACCCGCAAATTACGGTTTATCGTCGAATAAGTTACCCAAATCCGTTAAAAAAGGTTCTCGTCCGTCGCAAACCGATAAAAACAACTTAACGCAATCGCTTAAAGACGAAGCGTAATTTTCCGGTAAATTTTACTCGGCGTCAATCAGTACCGCTTTTATAGTCATCGACTTCGTGGCGGTGAAAGTGAACGTAGTTTCCGTGGAGAGAGTAACCGTTTCGTCGTTCGCGTCCACCCACTTTACGAAGGCTTTGCCCGCGGGGAGTTTGCCGAGAGTTACCGTCACCGTTTCGCCGTCGGCGTATTCTTTTACGTCCAAGCCCGAAGCTGTGAACACGATTATCCGATAGGATACGGCGTATCTCGCTTCGTATTTTACGTCTTCGCTCACGATGAATGTAAAGGTATCTTCTTTCGTGACGAGAGTTTCCGTTCCGTCTTTCGCTATCTTGTACCACCCGACCGGCTTTTTCCCGTCGGCGGACAGGTCCTTACGCGTAAGGACCACCTTTTCGCCTTCGTACATAATTTCGTCGACGAAGCCGGTTTCGCCGTTATTTACGCTCACCGTGAAGCGGTTTTTTTCTTCGTATTCCGCCGTCATGGTTACGTCGCGACCGAAGTAGAAAGGAGCAAGGCTCCTGCCTTTTTCGTCGGTGACTAATCTGTTTTCCCATTTCCAACCTAAGAAACGGTAATTTTTTCTCGTAGCCGTAGGCAGCACGTAGTCGGCGTTATTTAAGACGGTGACTTTATTTAATTCCGCTTCGCCGTCCCTTGCGTCGAGATAAACGGTATATGCGTCGATAAAAACCGTCCTTAACGCCGCGTCTTTCTCGACGGAAAAGGTGTATGTTTTTTCCGAAGTTACTTTTTCTCCTTCATAGTACCAAGCCGAAAAGGATTTGTTCTTTACTTCCGGTGCGGTCACGGTGACGGAATCGCCTTTTTTATACTTAGCGGAAGTTACGTTTATCGAGTCGTCGACGGTAATAGTGTAATAGACCGTCTCTTCGTCGGGCAAATTATTATCGTCTTCGGTTGCGTCTTTACCGGGAACCAATGTATCGGTATTTCCGTTGCAGGCGGCGAGTGTCGCCACGCAAAAAACGAGACACAAAACCAATAACGATAGTAAAAATTTCTTTTCCTTTTTCATAACGACGCCTGCCTTAAAAAGTACGCGTATAGACGCGCGTAAGTTTTATATTAAATAATTATATTGTAAAATTCGCGATTAGTCAATATAAGGAACTTATGCCTTGTCGGGGGAATTTCTCTTAATTTCGGCTATTTCCTTTTCCAGCCATTCGGCGGCTTCTTTCACGAACACGAGACAGGGGCGAGCCTTGTAATAACTTTCCGTTCTCGGCAACGGACTTTCGGCAAAATACGCGTTGGCTTTCGTTAAAAGTTCTCGGCAAACGGTGGTGGAAAACTTTTTTTCGAACTCTTCGATTAGTTTCCGTCCATAGTCGTAAACGAATTTTTTGTCGTTTGCGGCGGTTTTATCGAGTACCGCTCCGAGAATAATCAAAGCTCCGTTCACCGCTCCGCAAGTGTTTCTCGTGCCGCACGTTCCCGCGCCGAAACAGGAAGCGAGGGCAAGAGCTTTTTCTTCCGTAAGTCCCGCGGCTTCGGCAAATCCGCCCGCGACCGCCTGCGCACAGTTATATCCGCTTAAAAACAGTTCCGTACATCTTTCAACGCTCATCGTAGTTTTCTCCTGCGTTTTTTCGTTAATTTCAGTCTACTCCGTATCGGGAAATAACGCAACGAAACCGTTGAAAATTTTGCTGTTTTATTTAAGATTATATAAAGCATAACTTTTTAAGATAAAGACACAAGCACAAATGGTATTCTCTTTCCTCAAAAATCCGCTCCGGAACGCAATAATGCGCGGGGCGGATTTTCCTTTACTTAATAAAGAAGTTCTGTTAAAATAATATCCGTAATCAAACGAAAACGGAGAACAGATGATTTATTATTTCAGCGGCACGGGCAACTGCCTTTTCGTTGCTCAGAAGTTATCCGAAACGCTCGGAGACAATTTTCGGTCCGTAGAAAATTACGAAAGCTCTTCCGAAGTAGTGGGCGTGGTATATCCCGTATATTACGGCGGACTGCCTTTGCCGATTAAGGAGTTTTTCGAAAAAGCCGACTTTTCCGGCGTAAAATACCTTTACGCGGTGGCTACTTACGGCGGCAGTATCGCGGCGGCGGACGCACAGATAGCGAAGATTCTTAAAAAACGTAAGCTGTCACTCGACGCAAGTTTCGGAGTAATCGCTCCCGACAATTTTATTCCGCTCTTTAACCCGCCCGATAAAAAGACGGCGGAAAGAATTTTGGAAAAGACAGAAAAAGCCCTTCCCGAAATCTGCGACAAGGTAAACAAACGCGAGCGGACGAAAACTTTAACGAAGTTCTCGGGCAGAGCGTATAAGTTGTTCGCGTATCCCGCATATCTTAACGGACGGAAAACCGACAAATTTTTTGTCGACGACAACTGCATAAAATGCGGACTCTGCGAAAAAATCTGTCCGAGTAAAACCATAAAACTTACCGAAAACGGAATAGAGTGGACGAATTTACGTTGCTACTTCTGTTTAGGCTGTATAAATCGTTGCCCGAAGAAAGCTATTCAGTACGGCAAAAACTCGGCGAACAAAAACCGCTACTATAATCCCGTTCTTAACCAATAAAACGACTATGTATATTCTGACGTTAAAAAAGGGCGAAGAAAAACGCCTTATGAATTATCACCCCTGGGTGTTTGCGAACGAAGTATCGAAAATCGAAGGTAAGGATACGCAGGGCAGTATCGCTCTCGTGCAGTCCTTCGAAGGAAAATTTATCGGATACGGATATATAAATCACGCGTCGAAAATAATCGTCCGCCTGTTAAGTTACGACGATACGCCGATAGACGAAGACTTTTTCCGAAAAAGAATACTTAACGCGAAGAAGTTACGCGAAGACTTGGGATATAGCGACAATTACCGCGCGGTATTCGGAGAAAGCGACCTTTTGCCGGGACTAATCGTCGATAAGTACGGCGACCATCTTTCGGTTCAGTTCCTGACTCTCGGGATGGAAGTAAGGAAAGAACTCTTGGTAAAACTGCTCGCAGAAATTTTCTCCCCCGCTTGCATTTACGAACGGAGCGACGTTTCGGTAAGAGCGAAAGAAGGTTTGCCCGAACGGAAAGGTCTTCTTTACGGAACTCTCAATCCGAACCTTACCATTGAAGAAAACGGCGTAAAAATGCGTATCGATATAGAGAACGGGCAAAAAACGGGATATTTTCTCGACCAGAAGGAAAACCGCGACGACCTTAAACATTACGTCAGGGGAAAGACCGTTCTTGACTGTTTCTGCAATCAGGGCGGATTCAGCCTTTGCGCGGCAAAATACGGAGCTAAGGAAATAACCGCCGTCGACGTAAGCTCTCTCGCTCTCGACTGCGTGAACGAAAACGCCCGTCTTAACGGTTTTTCTTCGATAAAGACGGTGGAAGCCGACGTGTTCGAATACCTAAGACAGTGTAAGAGAGAAAACAAGACTTTCGACGTGATTATTCTCGACCCGCCCGCTTTCGCAAAAACCGCCGACGCGGTAAAAGCGGGATATAAAGGATACCTTGACCTTAACCGTCTTGCGCTGAAACTTCTTAACGAAGGCGGTTATCTCGTGACCTGTTCCTGTTCCCAACACATGACCCCCGTACTGTTTTCGAGGATGATTTCCGAAGCGTCTTTCTCCGCGAGAATACCGGTAAGACTAATCGAAAACCGCGCGCAGGCTCGCGACCACGCCACTCTTATAGGCTCGGAAGAAGGGGTTTATCTTAAAGTTTGCGTGTTAAATAAACAACGTATGTAAGTATTGACTATTTTATAGTTAGGAATTAAACTGAAATAAATAAAAAAACGGAGTGAAAAATGAGATTTAAGACGAGCGGCACTTGCGCTCAATTTATAGATATAGAAACGGAAAACGGAATAGTCACCGACGTTAAGTTCGTCGGCGGATGCTCCGGCAACACTCAGGGAGTGGCAAAACTCGTAGTCGGAATGAAAATCGACGACGTTATCGAAAAGCTCCGCGGTATCCGTTGCGGCTACCGTAACACGAGCTGCCCCGACCAACTTGCGAAAGCTCTCGAAGAGATAAAAGATAAGGAATAAGATGAACTTCGTAAACGCTTCAGGAAAAAGCCGACAAAACCACTATCTTCTCGACCTTCCGTGCGGGTATTGCCTTATCGACACGGGCTACAAGTGGGAGTACGCCGACTTTTTGGCAAACCTTGCCAAATGCGGACTGCGTAAAGACCAAATAAAGTTTGTGATAATAACGCACGCCCACGCGGAACACGCGGGATTTTTGAAAGAACTCATCGAAGACGTCCACCCCACCGTAATCTATAACCCCGACCAAAGGAAAAGGCTCGAAGCCGGGAAGAACGACCTTAACACCTACGTTTCCACTTTTTCCGCTCTTATAGTAAGCAAAATAATGACGGCTTTCGTCGATAAATATCATTGTTTTCCCGCGGTAAAATGCGACAATTTCGTGCCTTATTACAATAATCCGCTCGCTTCTTACGGCGTGGATCTTATACCCCTGTCGGGGCATACCGACGCCGACCTTGCGGTAAAATACGGCAGCAACCTTTTCTGCGGTGACCTGTTTATGAACGGCTGCTTTTCGAGCCACAGATTTCCGCTTTGGGTACTCAATAAGTTCCGTTTGGTAACTTCTTGGGAGACTATCCTTACTTATAAAGATATAGCCACCGTCTACCCCGCCCACGGAAAACCTTTCGATATCTCCCTTGTCAAAAAGGATATAGAGTATTGGCGTAATAGGGGCGTGTTCAAACTTTTCAAGAAAAAATAACAAATATTATGATAAAGTGAAGTTTTCCCGACCAAGCGTTACACGGG
>DJPE01000088.1:2169-7705 GCA_002439705.1 Christensenella sp. UBA6420 | reverse complement strand
CGGCGTGTAAAGGCTTCAAGGTTTGAGATGATTTTTGCCAAACTTCGAGTGAAGTCGTACCGTCGTACGGCGAGTGAGAATTTGACAAAACGCACAAAAATTCTAATTATTTTTATCCTTGTTTATATAAGGAAAGCACCCCTTTGCGGAGTGCCTATTTTCGTTTCATTTTTGTGCGTGTAAAGCGTCCAAAGATTGGAGCCGTCTTAGTAGCAGGTGTTTTCTATAAAGCGCGCAAAGAACTGCGCCCCGTGCGTCAAGCTGTCTATCTTGCACCTTTCGTCTTTCGAGTGTATACGGCTCTGGTCGTCTTCTTCCATTTCGAGCGGACCGAAGCGGAAGACGTTTTTGCTTATTTTGTTGTAATACTTTGCGTCGCTCGCCGCGATAAAGGGATACGGGGCGGTGACGTAGCCGAACACTTCGTCTATGGCGCGTTCTATCTCTTTATACCATGCGTTTTTGCTGTCGCCCGAAATTACGGGTTCGAACGTTCTGCCGATTTCTTCCACTTTTACGTCCTTACCCGCCACTTTTTGCATATACTTTTTGACTTCGGCTACCGACTGTCCGAGATTTATTCTCACGTTGACGACGGCGGAAGCCTTGTTGGGGATAACGTTGGTCGCGTCGCTCCCTTTAAGCTCGGTGAAAGCGAAAGTCGTCCGCATAAGGCTGTTCGTCAAGGGGCTGACTTTGCACATTGCGAATTTCAGTATCGGCGACAGTATATCGCGGTTTACGAACAGGAATTTGAACGCGAACGGCATATACGGACTGAGCGTTTTTATGGTTTCTTTCGCGGGTTTGGACCAATAGGCTTTCATGGGCATATGCGACAGGTAGTAGACCGCTTCGCACACCGCGTCGACGGAACTGCGTCTTTTCGGACTCGAAGCGTGACCGCCGTCCTTGTTCGCGCTGAGCATAAAATCGGCGTAACCTTTTTCGCTCGTGCCGATTACGGCTATCTTCTGACGGACTCCGACCGAGCGACCGTCTATAATAACGCCCCCTTCGTCCACGACGTATTCCATTCTTATACCTTGTTCGTATAAATAATCTACTATCTTGCAAGCGCCGTTTATACCCGTGATTTCTTCGTCGTGACCGAAACAGAGATAAATCGTTCTTTCGGGAGTTTTCTTTCTCGCAAGAATTGCTTCCAACCCTTCGAGCAGGGCTATCATATGCCCTTTCATATCGAGCGCGCCCCTGCCGTAAACGTAACCGTCTTTAATCACTCCGCCGAAAGGCTCTACGCTCCATTCTTCCGCCGATACGGGCACTACGTCCTGATGCGACAAAAAGCACGCGGGCAAAAGTTCTTCGTTCGCGCCTTTTATTCTGAATATAAGGCTATGGTCGTTTATTACCATGATTTCGGAATTCTCGTGTACGCAGGGATAAGTTTTCGCCAAGAACTCTCTGTATCTGTCGAACGCGGAAAAATCTCCTTCGTCGCCCGGTACGCTCACCGTAGGAATTTTTATCGCTTCGCTCAGATGCTCCGCCGCAACCTTTTCGTCAATAGGTTCTTTTTCGATACTCTCTATATTCTTTTTTGCGGGACGAGTAAACGCCGCTCTCAAAAACATAAACGCTAAGAGCGCAACCACCGCCGCGCCTATACAAACTCCGACTATTCCGCCGACTGACATAAATTCTTTCCCTCCGTTCCGTCCAAAACGACTAAAAATAATTATTGCATTTATTATATATAAAAAGGGGCGTTTCGTCAATACGATAAACGCCGAACGGATATAAAAAAGCGGCAAATTTTTCGTAACTTATCCACAGTTACGGATACCCTAACCCTTGATTTTAAGGTCGGGTTTTCCACTTTGACGGGGAGTTATCCACAATTATTCACAAAGTTATCCACAATATGCGCGGTTATCCACAACTTTGTGGCATTCCGTAGCCGAAAAGCGTTAAGTAAACAGCCGTAAAATTTTTCCTTTATCCCGTAAAGTCAAAAATGGGTTTACTTTCGGCGAAATATATTCTAAAATATAAGCGTATGAAAAAGTTATTGACGCTCGTTATTTGTATTTTTATTCTTACCGCACTCGCCGGTTGCAACGGAGTTACTTTTTCCGATATAAAAATAATAGCCGACGACGTTTACGACGCCCCCGTGGGCGAATACACTTTGCGTTATTCCATACCCGACTACGAAAAATATAACGAAAAATTCAATCTCACCGTGAAAGTGACGGCGTTCGGTCTCGACGACAAACAAGTCCCCGTCGAAAACAACCGTACCATAAAAGTGGAAATCGACTGCGTGTACACCGTTACCGTCGCCGTGTCCGCAATAATCGACGGTGAAAGCAAACAGACCACGAAGACTTTTTCCGTGACCGCGGTAAAAACTTCCCCTACCGTGACCTTTACGGTGGGCAGTAAGGAGTATATAAAAAGAACCGTTCCTTACGGCTCTTCTCTCGACATATCCGAGTTTGAAAAAATCCCCGACCTGTACACGCAGACGGGTAGCGGCGTAAACCAGACCATACTCTCGAAAAAGTGGGTAATAACCGTAAACGGCAAGACTTACGACCTTGTTCAGGAGTATCTCGACAATATCACTACCGACCTGAATATCAAAGCTCAGTATACCTATTCCGTCACTTACGGACCCGTAACCATATCTTTCGAGAACGGCGACGGCGCGACGGAAACGCCGAGTATAACGCAGACGGCGAACACCGTGTTCCGTATGCCCGACTATCCCGTCCGCAGCGGATACGTCTTCGACGGTTGGTATACCGACAGAGAATACACTAAAATATTCTCCTGGAAAGATACGAAAACCGTATGGGACGACACCGTCCTTTATGCTAAGTGGATAGAAAACGATTATTCCGAGTACGCCGATTATTTCGAGTATTCCGAACCCGTAACCGACAACGACGGCTATTCCTACTACAAAGCAAGGCTTAAACGCGACTCGGAATATCCCGTCGATATAGCCGTACCCGCAGGGTACGCGGGACTTCCCGTAAAAGGCTTTTTCCAGACGGACGCCGTCCCCACAATGGGAGCGTTTGAAGAAACCGCTGTCGAAAACGTAACTATCCCGAAAGCCTTCCTTTCTCTCGACACAAAGGCTTTCAAAAACTGCGCAAACCTAAAATCGGTGACCTTCGACGGAAACCTTATTACGGAAATATGGACGGACACTTTCCGCGGCTGTACTTCCTTGCAGTCGATTACCGTTCCCGACGGCGTTACGAGAATAGGTCAGAACGCCTTTCAGGGCTGTACTTCGCTTACGAGCGTCACTCTTCCGTCCACTCTCACGATAATTAACGTGGGTGCTTTCGACGACTGTACCGCTCTCGTTTCGATACCTATCCCCGACTCGGTAATCGAGCTCCGCTCCTGTTTCGGCGGCTGTACCGCCCTTACTACGGTTACTTTCACCGCAAAATCAAAACTTAGCTTCATAGCAAACGACACTTTCGACGGTTGCTCTTCCCTTACGGAAATCACCTTACCCTACGCTTTCAAGGACAATTCTTCCGTTAAAGAAACTTTCAAAAATTGGGGCGTAACGGTAAACTTTTACGATAAACCCGCCGAAGAAGAGAACGGCTGAGCTTAATTTACCGTCACGCGGAATAGGTCTTCAATAGTTCCGTAAGCGTAGCTACGTGCAACTCTTCGTCCATAATTATCCTTTCAACCATAGCCTTGACTTCGGGTAACTTCGTCTTAGAAACGACGTTTTTGTAGTCGCTTATAGCCTGCTTTTCCGCATAAATCGAATTTTTCAGCATCATAACGGGCTCTTTTGCGTAGTTTACGAAATTCCCTTGCCAATAATTATAGTTCCCGCCGATATACGGCGTGCCGCCGAGAACGGCTACCGCATTCCCCAACAGCTCGTGATGCCGCATTTCAACCATCGCGATTTTCTCGAAACACTCCGACAATTCGGGATACTTAATTTTGGAAACGTACGCGTAATAAACGTAATTCAATACCGCCGTCGTCTCGCTCTCCCTGCCCCCGTATACCGGCATCAACAACTTCACTTCGTTCGGATACCGTGCGCCCGTCTCCACCACGGGATACGGCAAATCTGCCCTGCATAAACATTCCATATAACTTACCTCATAAAAAAATTAGGGATACCCCCCGTTCAGTATATTCGGCAAGGTTGAGAAAGTTACTTATAAGATAAAACGAAACTATCGAGAACGAAACTAAAACACGTCAAACAAAAAAACGGTGAATTGCTCTTTCTAATACAATTCACCGTTTTAAACTGTCTATCTCTTCAAATCATTCTATTTTTGACTTAATATAATTTAATGCCTTTAAACTATGGTCGAAATACGGTAAATCCAATAAATCACAATATTCACTTATCATTTTCATTTCTTTTCTCACATCTACATAATCTAATTTACACGGAATTGCTCCTACCAAATATTCGTTTTCTTTTAAATAATCAAATTTCTCATGGCTCATCCCAAGTTGTTCAAGAATTTTCTTATTGACAGCAACGCCGCTAGACACAACGCACTCTATATAATCCTTGCATAAGTTAATTAAATTTAATACATCTCCGATGGGAATAATTCTATTAGGATACAACGGACGAGCCATTAGTATCGTATGTAATCCTATTTCATTTGCTCTTTTTAAACAATCTATTCTCTCTTGCGGCGTTGCAATATTTCCCCGTGTTTCGGTTATTCCATAAAAGTCCAAACAAGGGATAGAAACGGCAAGATAAAATGTATTTCCGTCGTTTGCCATCTGAACTGACAGTTTTTTTAATTCAACCAAAGTGTTGTCATTCAATGCAATGCGTGTAATAACAAATAAATCTTTTTTATATCGGTTATACAATTTATTGCATAATTCTACGCCAGCCTTTTGATTTATAAAATTTTCTTTCTTCTGCGAAAGATATATAACATCAAATTCCGATGAAATTAAACTTTCTAAAATTTCATTTGCAGTTCTTTCTTTCGAAATATTATCCATTTGATATGTATAACAATGCTTGCAATTTATAGGACATACTCCGTCAAATGATACTAATGCTCTTTTATTGAGAGTCTTATTCATATCTAATTCTCCTAATTCTTTAATGTTTTAATTTATTTTGATACTCGTATTCGCTATATATGTACGTATGTAAAAACGGTTCTACCATTTTTGCATAATTTTTACATTTTTTTAACAACACTGAAAAAATAGTTTCTCCGCACTCTTTACGCATTTTGTTCAATGCATCTCGCACATCATTTGCCAAATCAAACGTTAATGCGCCAACAATGGCGTTATTGCCAGCCGTAATAGGAATGGCAATTAATGCCATACAATTGTTTTCAATTGTTTTTTTGTTTTGCAACATTCTTTTGACAGGTATTTTTTCCTTTTTCAAAAAATTATCTCTACTTAAATATAACAGCTCTGTCTCAACGAAATCATAAATCACGCCATAATTACCTATATTGCGATTACCTGTTTCTATCATACTGTTCATATATCCGACTACGCCACAGTTCTG
>DJPE01000088.1:520-2142 GCA_002439705.1 Christensenella sp. UBA6420 | reverse complement strand
GCTTTTATATTATAGTGTTTTAATTGGGGTAAATCAAAAATGGTCATACGTTTTTTAGAATTATTCTTTATAAAATAATAGACTACAACAGTTCTTATTCCGTTATAGTTTAAATCGTAAGTTTCCTGCAACCCCAAAAAAGAGAGCAACTCATTTCGCATCGTAAGTAGTAAATAATTACTTATATAATTTTCATAAGAAATTGGCTCTACTCTCATCGGCGCAACTATTAGTCCCTGCAAATCACTCCGTTGTCTTATTTGGCTTATTATGTTCACAACACTATTTTTTAAATCATTATCATCTGACGAATCAAACTCAAATCTATATGTTTGGTTTATAGCGTTTATAAATTCAGAATTTTTCGTTAAATATTCATTAAAATCTGACTCTATCCGTTCTCTATCTCTACCGTCGTAACCCCCATAAATGTATTGATGAAATACTTCTCTATTGTTATAATTCCTATTTACAAAACAATAGTAGGGGATGTTTCGTTGCAACGCATATCTCCATTCAAACTCAGTATATGAAATACCACACGCATTATCGTTGCATTTATTACAATTATTTAAAGCGCACTTCTCCTTATTCTGATGTACTATGCTACCGTATAAAAAACTAGCGACACCTATTATTACGTCACACTTGTCTAATTGTTCCTTAACAATATCTAACGAAACTTGATTCGTTGCACCCACGAAATTTTCCATTCCTATCGGTAGCATATTGTTTTTCACAATTAAGTCAGCAATCATTTTTCGTTCTTTTTCAAGACATCTGAATACTGACGATATAAAAACGCGGTAAACTTTCATCATAAACTCTCTTCCGTAATATCATTAGACAATTTTTATTGGCGAGATATTTTTATTATCTCGCCAATAATACATACTGTTAAGACAGCTTTATCGTAACAGCAGGAACAACGCCTTGAAGAGTGCCGTTTACATCGTTGTCGATGTATTCATCACGGTAGTTATTGTCGCTATTGCCGCCGTAGCGGACGCGGTACGCACATTTAGCCCTACCACGATAAGGCGAGCGAAGCCACCAGCCGCAATTGCCTCGATAACTACTATCGGTACTTGTCCAGCAGCCTTGGCTCTTAGCGTAATCGGTACTCTTCTTTTGTCTTGCGGCGTCACTATTAAAGTACGCGCTTGTTTCGAATACGTCCTTATATGACAGCAGGAATATCTTATCTTCGGTGTTAATCTGATTACTGTTATACGTATAAAAATTCGTATTATATCCCGTAGTCTTATTGTCTATTGCAGTAGTGTCTATCAAGGCTTTTTGTAAATCGCTAAATGCTACGTTGTAGAACGTATCGTTAAGCCACTTCCTTATATCGCTTTCTGCGTAATCGTGGGCATACACTGACCTGCCGTTACGCGTTTGTGTACCTGAATAGGCATCTCTATAATATTGCTGACTGTCGAGAGCAAGGTCGGCTAAAATTAACGCTTTGCCGTCGCTTTCATCCAGTATAGTCCACTTAATGGGGTCATACCTGAACCAGTATACGGTGGAAGTATAGTAGCCGTCGTTATTGTACTGATATTCCAAATATGCCGAACTACTATCAGTCGTATGATACGGTCTGTAAGAAGTAAAAT
>DJPE01000088.1:0-437 GCA_002439705.1 Christensenella sp. UBA6420 | reverse complement strand
CCGCTTATATAATAGCCGTAGGAAGTCCAATTAGCAGAGTTACTCGAAGTAGGCAACGTGCCCGCCAAATTATTGAGCGCGGTCGTAATGATGTCGTCGGTTACTTTTGTTTGCGGGTAAGAACCGAAATAAATAGTTTTATCATGGCGGCAATAATTACCGTCTTTTATTCCGTGAATTGTCGCGCTGCATTTTGTGCATACGCAATTATCGTTAAGCGTGTGTTCGGTACACTTTTCAAATTTTGCAGTATACGTTTTACTTTCTGTAGACATTGTGAACGTATACGTTAATTCTTCGCTTACCTTAGTATATCCGTCATACCAACCTACCCATGTGTATCCTGCGTTTGTCGTTGCCGTTATCGTGGTTTCTTTGCCTAATATAGTCGTTTCCACTCCGCTTACCATGCCTGCTTCTTCGATATTCTTTTCAAG
>DJPE01000031.1 GCA_002439705.1 Christensenella sp. UBA6420 | reverse complement strand
AACAAATGTTTGACAACCCTACATTTTATTATATTCTAAAAAGTAGTTAAAACTTGACGTACGGTTATTCTCGTGTTAAAATAATATTTGCCAAGACTTCAAGAGAAGTCGCCCAAAGTGGTAAAGCTACGGTAAATGCGCGTAGACTGAGTGAGGGACTCATGGCTGAAAGGGTAGACCCACCACTTAACCGTCCGTTAATTCGGGCGGTTATTTTATTTTTAAGTAATAGTTTTGACGTTAGTATGGCGGTTATTGGATTTCCAATATACAAGGTTAAAAAGAAACAGAGAGACGTTGTGAATATATTATTGCGATTTAGGTTTATTACAGGGGAAAAATATGGAATAAAAGTTATAAAAACCCTTATAAAATAGGAAACGACGCACCTTTGTGGTCGATGCGCCGATTCCCTGCCGTCAAGCATTTGAATTTTGCAATACCTGTATTATAATACTGTATTGAATGATTGTCAATAGAAAAATTAAAATTTTATAAAATTTTTTATGAGAGAATTCAAGAACGAGATTTATACCGGTTTTACGTCGTTTTGCCCGAGTAGGTTATGTCGTTTATAAAGTTGATGGCGATAAATTAATTGAAAAAGTGTAAATAAAATATTTACATTGCGGAAATTAGGAGTATAATATAGTTGTCGTTAGACAATGCTAACTTATCGTAAATGTAAAACGAATAATAATATAAGTCGGCACAGGAGGTATTTATGAATACACAACAATTAAAGAGAATGACAGAAGACAAGGGATTCATAGCGGCGTTGGACCAGAGCGGTGGCAGCACGCCGAAAGCGTTGGCTTTGTACGGAATACCGCAGAGTGCATACTGCGGGGATGAAGAGATGTTTTCTATAATGCACGCAATGCGTACGAGAATGATTATGAGTCCTGCGTTTTCTTCCAAATATATATTGGGCGCAATATTATTCAAGAACACTATGGACAGAAAAATCGACGGACTTTACACCGCTGATTATTTATGGGAAAAGAAAGGAATAGTACCGTTTCTTAAAGTTGACCTTGGATTGCAACCGCAAGAAGACGGCGTACAGCTTATGAAGCCCATCACCGATCTGGACGAAACTTTGGCGCAGGCTAAAAAACGCAACATATTCGGCACTAAGATGCGTTCCGTAATAAAGGAAGCTAACGAGAAGGGTATCAAAGCTATCGTGGAACAGCAATTTGAAATCGGCAAACGCATTATGGAGGCGGGACTCGTTCCTATACTCGAACCCGAAGTCGATATTCACATCGAAGATAAGGAAAAAGCCGAAGATATTCTTCTTAAATACGTTGAAAAAGAAGTAGCTGCGTTACCGAAAGACGCTCGTCTTATGTTCAAGTTCTCTATTCCGACGAAAGACGGACTTTACAGCGAACTTATGAAAGACGAACGCGTAGTACGCGTAGTAGCTCTCTCGGGCGGATACAGTCGTAACGAAGCCGACACAAGACTTCGTCGTAATCCCGGTCTTATAGCAAGTTTTTCGAGGGCGCTGTCGCAGGGACTTAACGTAAATCAGACCGAAAGCGAATTCAATGCCATGCTTGCGGATGCCGTAAAAGAAATTTACGAAGCGTCGATTGCATAACAAGCAACGATATCAAGTTTGAGCCGTCTTTTGCGACGGCTCTTTTCGTATTTGCTTAAATCTTCGTAATATATTAACTTGATATAACTAATCTACAATTTTTTCGCAGTATATGGTATAATAATTAAAAAAAGGACTTACTTATAATCGTAGTAAAGTTTTTACGGCGAAAACGACAGCCGAAAGGAGAATGCGTTATGAAAAAGTTTTTTGCTAAGCTCGGTTCTTACAGTTGGGGAATATTATTGTTCGCAATACTGTTTATCGTGTCAGGAATATGTCTTATATCGTTTTCCGAAGAAGCTCTACCGAAAATAATCATTGCGATAAGCGTATTTACGATAGTGTTTTCAATAGTGTACGCCGTTCTCACTTTAGCGGATAAAAAGCGTGACGTAAAGTTTTTCTTCCGTTTATTAGGGGCGATATGCGCGCTGTTTTGCGGTATCTTTTTATTGGTAAAGCGTAATGACGGTGCAATAGAACTTCTTACCACGTTCGTCGGACTTATGGTAATTATAGACGGTTCTTTCAAGCTGCATACAACGATACTGTCCAAAAGATACAAAATGGCGGCGTGGTGGATAATGCTCGTTTTGTCGGTGGCGTGTATAGGTGGAGGATTGTTCCTTATCAAGTGGCCGCCGGTAGACGAAGTAAAAGTATGTTCCGTGATAATGGGACTTATTATGATTACCGACGGAGTTCAGAACTTAATTTCGACTTTCTTTAATCCCGAAGTGGACAAAAGGATGCGTAACGAAATCATAGCGAAAGAGCAAGCCGCCGAGCTTATGGAAACCATACACGAACCGCAGGAAGCCCTTTTTGCGACGAAAGAAGAAACGAAGTCGAGAAAAAAGGTTAAACGCTTAAAAGGCAGAAGAAAAGATAAAGAAACGGCAGTCGTAGGCGCAGAAAACGCGGATACGATTTCGGAAAAAATAAATTCAACGGAAACAGCCGAAAAAAACGACGGCGGTCGCGACGGCAAGGCGTATTGACAATAATCGACATTTTGTGTTAAAATATTTAATATGGTGAGGATGAAATGAAAAGAGTTTACAAAAAGTTATACGAAAACGCGTCGACGGAAGGTTTTTGCGACGTGGACGCATATTTAGCCGAGAGCGAAAAGAAAAGCGTAAGAGAAAAACTCGATAAAGATTTTTCGAAAGTGTTTATTCTCGGTATGCCTATATTCGTTGAAGAAAAGCCTGCCGTTCCCGAACAAAAGAAAAAAGGAAAGAAATAATCGTAATGAAGAAAGCCTGCAACGTAATACTCGGTATTGCGAAAGTACTGATAATTTTGTGTTTATGTTTTATACTCGTTTACGTCGCAATGGCGTCTATGAACGGCAATATGATAAACGGATTTAACGTAAAGAAAGGATATTACGGAGTAAACCCGACTTGGCTCGACGACGCAGACGAAACGGTAATAGACGATATATACGCAAGACTCGATACCGACGGTACGTTTATGACGGCTTATAATATTTATCGCAAAGCGTGCGAAAAACTTATGCTTACTCAGGCTTACGGCGTAAGAGCAAAGAGCAGTATTGCGGTGGAAGCCGCCGGACTCAGCTTAACCTGTGCCAGCAACAGAACCGAACAGTACAAAATAGCGGGCACGCCCACGCTTAACGCAAATCAGAAGACTTTTGCTTCGTACGTAAATACCATATACATAACTGACGTAAGCGACCCGGCTTTGTCGGGAGTTCTGAAAGCGGCGGTTCAGTTTGCGACAAGGGGATATTCGGACGGAGAAAGCAGCTATATACAAAAAGGCAAACTGGAAGCGATGGACGGAGAAGAAGAAGTTATTGCCTGGAACGAAAAGTATTCGCCCGATAATCCGTCCGTCACTAGAACTTACGAAGACGACGAAATAAAAGATAAATGTAATTTCGTAATAACGCCCGATACCATTATTCCGGAAAGCGTATCTATAGACAGAGTATACGACGAACAAGCTCAATCGTATCTTTATCATATTACTATGGACTTAGATTGCGAAAATTCGGGCGTAGACAGCGCGACTTATTACGAAGTCAAAGCCATAAGCGACCTTTTAGGCAGCAATATGAAGTCTTTGACGTACAGTCAGTTGAAAATAGATATGACCTTGTATGGGAACGGTTATTTAATGACGTGGGATACCGTGCAGGAATGGACTCTGACATACGCTTTAGGTCTGTTACAGATGTCGGGAACGGCTCTCAACATAAAGAACGAAATGTTCAGCTATGACGCAAAGGAATGTGAGGTAATAAATTTCACCAAATAATCGACAAACAAATATAATTAAATAGGCAAAGAAATCGTCAGCATTATTGACGATTTTTTTTCAAAGTAGTATTCTATATTTAAGGGTGCAACGGACGAATACGTTGCAGACAGGGGATTATAAAAAAATGAAAAAATTT
>DJPE01000006.1 GCA_002439705.1 Christensenella sp. UBA6420 | reverse complement strand
AGGAGGAAATAAATAATGGCAAAAGTAAAAATCGGTATTAACGGTTTCGGCAGAATCGGACGTTTGGTTTTTCGTGCTTGCTGTGCAAGAGACGACGTTAAGGTAGTCGGTATCAACGACCCGTTCATCGACGTAAACTATATGAAGTATATGCTTACTTACGACAGCACTCACGGTAAGTTCGACGGTACCGTGGAAGTAAAAGACGGCAAGCTCGTAGTAAACGGAAACGAAATCACCGTCTTCGCGGAAAAAGACCCCGCGAATATAAATTGGAAATCCTGCGGAGCTAAGTACATTGCGGAAGCTACCGGAGTGTTCACCACGACGGAAGCCGCGAAAGTTCACATCAAGAAAGGCGGCGCGAAAAAGGTAGTAATCACCGCTCCCAGCAAGGACGCTCCTATGTTCGTATGCGGCGTAAATCTCGACTCCTACGACAGAAAGATGAAAGTCGTTTCCAACGCAAGCTGCACCACCAACTGCCTTGCTCCGCTCGCTAAGGTAATCAACAACAAATTCGGTATCGTAGAAGGGCTTATGACTACCGTACACGCTACTACGGCTACCCAAAAGACCGTGGACGGACCTTCCAAAAAGGATTGGAGAGGCGGCCGCGGCGCGGGTGCGAATATCATTCCGTCTTCTACCGGAGCTGCAAAAGCGGTAGGAAAAGTTATTCCCGAACTTAACGGAAAACTTACCGGTATGGCTTTCCGCGTACCCACTCCCGACGTAAGCGTAGTAGACCTTACGGTAAGACTTGCCAAGGAAGCTACTTACGAAGAAGTAAAAGCTGCCGTTAAGGAAGCCAGCGAGACCTATATGAAAGGCGTGTTGGGATACACCGAAGACGCCGTGGTATCCACCGACTTCGTAGGCGAAAAGAGAACTTCCGTATTCGACGCTACCGCCGGTATCGCTCTTAACGGAAACTTTATGAAGCTCGTAAGCTGGTACGACAACGAATGGGGTTACAGCAACAAAGTCGTTGACCTTATCGTTCACATGGCGAAAGTCGACAGACAGAAATAATCTTATTTTTCAGTAAGTTAACGGCGTTTCGCAAGGAACGCCGTTTTTTCGCTTTTTTATAAATTACAGGAAAAACTTATGATACACTCTCTTTGCGGCGGTAAGATAAATATGGACGATACGCGGATTTTCGCCAAAGTGGAACTTGACGAAAAGGACGGAGAAAGTCAAAATTTCGGTTGGTACTTAGCCGACGATTTTCGCTTAAAAATCGGCGATAAAGTGATAGTGAAACCGAACTATATAAACAAAAGCGGAGTTGTCGTCGAAATCAAGGAATGTAAAAACAAGATTTATCCCGTGCCTTTGCGTACGGCTAAATCCATCGTGTCCGTAGCGTATGAGCAGAACTAAAAAGATAGTTTTTCACGGTTTGTTCATAGCCTTGCTCGTGGCGTCGGCGAAAGTTAATTTCACCGTTATTCCGCCCGTACCGTTTACGTTGCAGTCGGCGGTCGTTATTATGTGCGCGCTCGTCTTGGGGTGGCAGAGCGTGATTACGGTAGGACTGTACGTCGCGATGGGTTTAGCGGGACTTCCCGTGTTCGCGGCGGGCGGAGGTATAGGGTACGTTCTGTATCCGACGTTCGGGTTTACGATAGGGTTCGTTTTTTGCGCCCTTATATGCGGCTTGCTGTACGCAAAATTCCGCACGGTTAAGGGGTCCGTCCTTGCCGTAAGCATAGGTACGGTAGTAATCTATTTTTGCGGAATACTCTATTATCTTCTTATAAAAAAATTCTACTTCGTCGAAAGCGTCAACTTTTGGAAAATAATTCTAACTTTTTACGTCGCGTTCATTCCGTCCGATATTATCAAGGGCGTTCTTTGTATAATAATAGCCAAAAGATTACAACCTATTTCCTTATAAGAAATAAATATTGCTTAAAAGTTAAATATATAGTAAAATATATTTATGAATTCGGTTCGGGCGAAAAACGCAATTATAATCATACTCGTAGTCACCATATCCGTCGCAATAATCGCGGGGGCGGTTTACGTTGCCGTCGACGGGAATAAAAATAACGGCGACAGGGAGTATTTTTTCGATACCGCACCGATAGATTATTCTACGCAAAAGAATTTTGCTTACGCCAATCTTTTCAAAGACGCAGTGGCGCAATATCTTAGTCCTATTTCTTCGCAGATAGATTTAAGCGCGTTTGCTGACAGGCTGCTTGCGGCGATGTCTGTGACGAGAATACCGGCTGAAAAGCTCGGCGGGATGGCTTCCGCGATACGAAAAAACAACCTTAACGATATAGTGGGAAATATAGACGGCGATATTACCGACGAAGAACTCGAAGAATTGTTAAAAATTTCCGGGTTAAAGTTAATAAGCGATTTTCTCGACGGCTTTTTTGAAGAAAGCGGTCTTACGGGCGAAGAAACGGGAAAGTTTTTGTATAACTATATGGAGCTATATTCCGCCGAAAATTACAAGACGGCGTTGCATGCGATGGGGGAAGACATTTTCGTAAAGTTCGTGTCCACGACGACTTATTTCCTTACTTCGGTGTCGGATATAAAGGAAGGCACCGGCGATTACGTCAATTCCGTCGTCCTTAAAGCCGCGCTGTACGAAGCGGGCAGCTCTTATCTCGATATGGGAAGTAAAGGAACGGAAGTGACGGAAAGCGTGCTCGGACTAAGGTTTCACTTCGACGAAGACAAGACCTATTCCGCCGAAATAAACGGTTACGCCGCCGCGATTAACGGAAAGTTGGGGTGCGTTATTCCCTTGCTCGGATGCGTTTTACGCGAGATAAAAACCGACGATATAGAAAGAGCAAGGCTATATTCGCAGGACGGTAAAGACGGAGATTTAATTATTTCGCAGGCGGGGTTTGCCCGTTCGGTGAAAGCGGGGACAGAAAAGTTTTTGCTTGCGTACGGAGATATAATAGGCGCGGAGAATCTTGCCGAACTCAAATCGCAGCTTATATCCTTAACGAAAAATCTATATTCGGCGCAGATGGTTACGGCGGGGATAGACCCGTCCAAACTCGACGGGGAAGAGATAAAAGAGTATTTCGCCGAGAGCGAAAAATCTTTTGATACCTTTTTTGCCGCGGTGGAAAAGTTGTCGGATACCGATTTATCGGACGAAATAATCGACGGAATGAGCGAAGAAGAGCGAAAAGAACTCGTTTCTACGGCGAAAAATATGTGGTCGCTCGAAGAAGAAAGCGGTACGTTCGTCACAGCGGTGACTTATATGTGGGCGGCGCAAAGGTTGTACGAAGCGGAAAAGGAGTTAAAGTAATGCTGACGGCTAATAATCTGAAAAAAAGTTTCGACGGAAAAACCGAAGTGTTGAAAGGAGTCAATCTGACGGTAGAGAAGGGGGAATTTATTTCCATTCTCGGTGCGTCGGGCAGCGGCAAAAGCACCCTTCTTACGATACTCGGCGGTATGGACCGACCGACCGACGGGGATGTGACTCTCGACGGTGTGAAAATAAGCGACCTTAAAGAAAGAGACCTTGCCGTTTTACGCAGGACGAAAGTCGGGTTTGTGTTTCAGTTCTTTAACCTTGCGCCCTATCTTACCGTCGGCGAAAATATAAATTTACCGCTTATTCTGGACGGAAAAAACGTAAAAAACTACGCTGAAAAATTCGATTTTCTTACCAAATATCTTAAAATAGAACACATAATAAACAAAATGCCCGCCGAGCTTTCGGGCGGAGAACAACAGCGTACCGCAATAGCCCGCGCCCTTATTTACGAACCCGAAATAGTTTTTCTCGACGAACCCACGGGTAACCTTGACAGCGAAAGCAGCGAAGAAATAATGCAGCTTCTTAAAAAAATCAATTCCGAATTAGGAGCGACGGTTCTGCAAGTAACACACAGCGAACACAACGCTCGTTACGGCACGCGACTTATAAGAATTAAGGACGGACTCATTACCGAAGACACCGTTCTTGCCCCCGTCGGAAGCGAAGGAAATAAGGAAGAAGCGGAAAAAATCGAAGAAGTCGCCGTTTTTGGCGGAGAGAATACCGATATCGAAGAAACTGCAGTGTCGGAAGTCGAAATTATCTTTACGGAAGATAAAGAAGAAAAGTAAAACACGGAGAAATAGCGTTGAAAACCCTGTTTAATCACACTTTAAGGAGTATAAGAGACAGCCTGGGACAGCTCGTAATCATCATTCTGACGGTTACGGTCGTTTCCGCGTTGTTTTTCGTTACGCTCACGATAGGGGGGCTGTTCGAGAACGTGCAGACTTCGATACAGTCGAGATTAGGCAAGGATACCGACGTGACGGCTACGGCGACGGTTTTTTCCGAGTCGGAGTTCGACGAGTTTATATCGGGCAGAACCGACGTCGAGTACGTCGAAAAATATTTACAGACGGCAGGATTATATAAGCCTGCCGACGGCTCTTACAATAAAGTAATCGCGGTGGAAGCTACCGATTTGAAAGACTATGCGGTAAGACACGGGAAAGAACTTACCGTTTACGAGTCGTACGAATACAGTTCCGACTATCCCGAAGTGTGGATAGGGCGGTCTTTCGCCGAAGAAAACGGCATTAAAGCGGGCGATTCCATTGATATTTATCTCGAAATGTACAAGACTTACCGTACTCTTACGGTAAACTATATATTTGAAAACTACGGAATTTTCGCCAACAACGTGGTAAACAACGTGCTTGCCGACTTTTCCACGATAGGGAATAAGGGACTTATAAGCACCGCTAATATAAAGCTAACCGACGGGGCGGACAAAGAAACCTTTATGAAAGAGTTGTCCGATAGTTTCGACGGAGAAATTGCGGTAGCCGACAGCATAGACTACGGCGAAATAAACAGAGTGGTGGGGAGCAATAAAAGGCTGTTGCGTATTACGCTCGTTTTCGTCACCGCCCTTATGATTTTTATTCTGTTTACTTCCTTTCTCGTCGTCGCGAAGAAGAGAATTAACGAACTTACCGTGTTCAAATCGGTGGGCGCTACCAACGGACAGATAGCCGGTATGCTCATTTTCGAAGGTGCGTTCTACGGCTTGACGGGAGCGGTGCTCGGTACCGTTCTCGGAAGAATAGGAATGGGGATTGCTGTAAAAAAAGTTATTCCCAACTTCCCCGACGCTATAAGCTATACCGCCGCAGACTATATTCTGTCTATACTTTTCGGCGTGGCGGTGAGCGCAATAAGCGCGGTCGTACCGGTAATAAAGGCGGGAAAAGAGTCCGTAAGGACCGCTACCGCCGATAAGGCGAAAGCCGTCAGAAAGAACAGAATTTTACCCATTGCGTTGTCGACGGCGTGCCTTGTCGCATGCGCGGTAGCTACCGCTTTGGTGTCGGGCAATACAGTCTGCGTAGTGCTTCTCGTATTGTCTGCGGCGGTGTTTACTTACTTCGTTACGCCGTACTTAGTCAGGCTCGTTTCGTTCGTTATGAAAAGAAGATTATCCGGGCTTACCGTAAAGCGGAACCCGTCGGGCAACACTCTGTCGGGTATGGTCGCTTCGGTAATGGTGTTTACTTTCGTCGTACTTTCGATAGTGAACGTAATTATAGGGGCGGTCACGCCGAAAAACTCCCGTTTTTCCGCCGACTTCGTGGTGGACAGCGTGGTCACCGCAGATATGGAATCTTTACGCGACGAATTAAGTAAAGTTTACGGAGTGGACGAAGCATTTTTGTATGTTTATGATACCGCAGTCTACGATAACGGTTCCCAAAGGCGGGAATATACTCTTTACGGCGTGGATAACGCGGACGGACTTTACGGCGTCTGCCGTAACCTTACCGAAGAAGACAAACGGGCGTTCGACTCGGAAATAAACCCCGTAATAATAACCTACGAT
>DJPE01000065.1 GCA_002439705.1 Christensenella sp. UBA6420 | reverse complement strand
TCCATATAGAACTTCGCAACGTCGACCATACAGTTGTCTTCGTCCATAACGATAAGTCCGCCCGAACCCATCATAGAACCGATTTGCATTAAAGAATCGTAGTCGATGGCTACGTCTAATTTTTCAGCGGGAATACATCCGCCCGAAGGTCCGCCCGTTTGAGCCGCTTTGAACTTTTTGCCGTGAGGGATACCACCGCCGATTTCGTAAACGATTTCCCTTAAAGTAGTACCCATAGGAACTTCTACGAGACCTACGTTGTTGACCTTACCGCCGAGCGCAAAAACTTTCGTTCCTTTCGACTTTTCGGTGCCGTGTTTAGCGAACGCCCGGTAACCTTCTCTCATTATATAAGGTACGCAAGCCAACGTTTCTACGTTGTTGACGATGGTAGGACTGTCCCATAATCCCTTAACCGCCGGGAACGGAGGACGCGGACGGGGCATACCCCTTTGTCCTTCGATGGAGTTAAGGAGAGCGGTTTCTTCACCGCAGACGAACGCGCCCGCTCCGAGTCTTATGTGTACGCGGAAGGAGAAGTCCGTGCCTAAAATGTTATCTCCGAGAAGCCCGAGAGCTTCGGCTTCTTTAATGGCTATTTTAAGTCTGTGTACTGCTATAGGATATTCCGCTCTTACGTAGAAGTAACCGTTCCGCGCGCCGATAGCGTAACCGGCTATCATCATACCTTCGATTACAGCAAGAGGGTTACCTTCCAAAATCGACCTGTCCATAAACGCACCGGGGTCGCCTTCGTCGCCGTTACAGACGACGTACTTTTCGCCTTCGGGCTGGGCGTAAGCAAACTGCCATTTACGACCGGTGGGGAAACCGCCGCCGCCACGGCCGCGGAGTCCGCTGTCGAGAATTTCTTTAATGACGTCGGCTCTGTCCATCCGCAACGCACGGGCAAGACCTTTGAACGCGCCTGCTCCGAGACCTTCTTCTATCTTTTCCGGGTTGATACTGCCGCAACCGTGCAAAGCGATACGAACCTGTTTTTTATAGAAGTTTATATCGTCCTGCTTGCTGATTTTCTGATGCGTGGCGGGGTCAACGTACAGGAGTCTGTCGACGATAACGCCGTTTTCGAGGTCGCTTTCGACTATTTCCGCAACGTCTTCGATAGTGACCATTCTGTAAAGGGTATCTTCGGGATAAATCTTTACGAACGGACCCTGCGAACAGAAACCGAAGCAACCTACCATATTTATGGTGACTTTATCTTCGAGTCCTTTTTCGGCAACGAGTCTTTCGAATTCGGCTTTTATTTCTTCCGAGTGGGAAGATAAGCAGCCCGTACCGCCGCAAAGAACGATATGCCTTCTGCCGTCCGCTCCCGTGAACTTGGAATCGAGACAAGAAGCGCATTCGTTACACTTTTTTTCGAGTTCTGCAAAATTCTTAATCATTATAACGCCTCCTTAGCTCTGTACTCTTCGATGATTCTGGGGACGGAGTTGACGGAAACTTTCGGATACACCTGACCGTTTATGGAAACGGCGGGAGCAATACCGCAAGCGCCGATACAACGCAAAGCGTCTATCGTGAACAAACCGTCTTCGGTGGTCTGACCGGGTTCTATCTCAAGAATTTCGGAAAACTTGTCGATAACCTGCTGCGCGCCTTTAACGTAGCAAGCAGTACCTAAACAGCAACCTATAACGTACTTACCTTTCGGTTGCAACGAGAAAAACGAGTAGAACGTGACCACGCCGTAAATTTCAGCTACGGAAATACCCGTTCTTTCGGATACGATTTCTTGGACTTCGAGCGGAATATAGCCGTATTCCTTCTGAATGTCGCTTAAAATCATCATAAGCGGGGTTTTTTCATCTACGTATCTGTCACAAATCGCGTTGATACTTACGACAGCCGCTTCACTTAAATGAGCCATTTTAGCCCTCCTTCATAAATTAGTAGCGTTTCTTTGATATATCTCTGCCGATATAAGGTTATATCTTATTCGATATAAATCGCCTTATTATACTATAAACCGCAGCGGAATGTCAATACCTAATCCCCGCCTTACTCTACTATATTATTTGCAACAAAAAATTTAATTGTTATACAAGTGTTACCGTATTGACAAAACGCCGTTTATTTAATATAATAATGGTACATTAAAACTAACCGGAGGTAAATTATACCATGAAAAAGACTATGACTATCGTTGCTCTCGTAGCATTAGTAGCAGTGCTTTGCGTCGCTATGGTCGCTTGTATCCCTTCCGACCCCAACAAAGCTATCAGTAACCTTGAAAAAGAAGGTTACACCGCAACCAAAGACTCCACCGTTATTCCCGCGGCTCTTAGATTAGCTCAGGTTAATGGCGTAGAAACCGTAGTTACCGCTATGAACAAAGACGGCGAACACGTGACTCTCATCTACTTCGATTCGACCGACAATGCGAAAGAAGCTTACTCCACCGTAGAAGAATACGCTAAGAAAAACGACAAAGAAAAAGACGAAGTCGCTATAAAGAAGAGCGGAAAAGTTATTTATTACGGAAGCGAAGCAGGAATTAAGGCCGTTAAGTAATTTTCACAATAGCTATATAAATTAAGGCTGCGATTATTTCGTAGCCTTTTTTATTGCCCTGTTATCGTACCCTTTTATAGTTTCGGGATAAAAATAAGGACGCCTTTATCGGGCGTCCTGTTTTTATTTAAGAAAGTTATTTCTTAATTATTTGTTGTTTTCTTCTACTGCGACCGCTACCGCAACTGTGGCTCCTACCATCGGGTTGTTACCCATACCGATAAGTCCCATCATTTCGACGTGAGCGGGAACGGAAGAAGAACCTGCGAACTGGGCGTCGGAGTGCATACGTCCCATCGTATCGGTCATACCGTAAGAAGCGGGACCCGCAGCCATATTGTCGGGGTGAAGAGTTCTGCCCGTGCCGCCGCCGCTCGCTACGGAGAAGTAGTACTTGCCGTGTTCCAAAGCCCATTTCTTATAGGTACCGGATACGGGGTGTTGGAAACGAGTGGGGTTGGTGGAGTTGCCGGTGATGCCGACGTCTACGCCCTCTTTAATCATGATAGCCACGCCTTCGTTGACGTCGTCTGCGCCGTAGCATTTTACCTTAGCGCGTTCTCCGTCGCTGTAAGCGGTCTCTTTCACGACGTGAAGAGTATCGGTATATTGGTCGTATTTGGTCTGAACGTAAGTAAAGCCGTTGATACGGGAAATAATGAACGCAGCGTCCTTTCCGAGACCGTTAAGAATAACGCGGAGCGGTTCTTTTCTTACCTTGTTGGCGGTTCTTGCAATACCGATTGCGCCTTCTGCCGCGGCGAAAGATTCGTGACCCGCTACGAAAGCGAAACATTTGGTGTCTTCGCGAAGAAGTTTTGCGGCGAGGTTTCCGTGGCCTAAGCCTACTTTACGGATTTCCGCAACGGAACCGGGCACGCAGAACGCCTGAAGTCCGAGACCGATGGCTTCGGCAGCGTCGGCGGCTTTGCGGCAACCTTTCTTAATCGCGATAGCGCATCCCAAGGTGTAAGCCCAGATAGCGTTTTCGAAACAGATGGGCTGAATTCCTCTTACGATAGAGTCTACGTCTATACCTTTGGAAGTGCAAATTTCTTTCGCTTCTTCCATACTCTTGATGCCATATTCTTTAAGAGCGGCTTCGAGTTTTTCTTTTCTTCTGTCATATCCTTCAAAAGTAACCATGTCTGCCTCCTATTCCACGCGGGGATTGATGTAGCTTGCGGCTTCTTTGAATCTGCCGTAACTACCGGTACATTTAGCGAGCGCGTCTGCGGGAGCAACGCCCTTTTGGGTAATCATTTCGAGCATTTGACCTACTCTTATAAATTCGTAACCGATTACTTCGCCTTCTTTGTCAAGAGCGAGACGGGTGACGTATCCTTCAGCCATTTCGAGATAACGAACGCCCTTTGCCAAAGTGGAGTACATGGTACCTACCTGACTGCGGAGTCCTTTGCCGAGGTCTTCGAGACCTGCGCCGATAGAAAGTCCGTTTTCGCTGAACGCAGACTGACTTCTTCCGTAGACAATCTGCAAGAAGAGTTCTCTCATAGCGGTGTTTATCGCGTCGCAAACAAGGTCGGTATTGAGCGCTTCGAGAACGGTTTTACCCGGGAGAATTTCCGCTGCCATAGCCGCAGAGTGAGTCATACCGGAGCAACCGATAGTTTCTACCAAAGCTTCCTGAATGATTCCGTTTTTTACGTTAAGGGATAATTTGCAAGCTCCCTGTTGCGGAGCGCACCAACCTACGCCGTGCGTGAAACCGCTGATGTCTTTAATTTCTTTCGATTGCACCCATTTGCCTTCTTCGGGAATGGGAGCCGGTCCGTGGTTAGGTCCTTTCTTGACGCAAACCATCTTTTCTACTTCGTGAGTGTATTGCACCGATATATCCTCCATTGAAAATATTTTTTTGTAACGGTATATTTTTTACCGCAATAATTGTACCATATACGGAAGAATTTTGGCAATAATTTTATTCTTTCTTTTCCGTTTTTGCTTCCAACTCTTTCAGTTTCGCTTCGTAGTCCACTTTTTTGCGTTCGGTTTTAAAAAAGCTGAGTACCGCCGGCAACACTACCGCCACCAGAACGAAACTTATTGCGGCTCCGCGGGCGAGCATACCGGTAAGCTGTTTTATGATAAGGTTGTTACTGACGAGCGTTACTACCACGCAGATTGCCGAAATGATAAGGGCGCTTACGAATATCGCGGGGATAGCTTCGGTAGCCGACTTTATCGCGCATTCCTTCCCTGTCTTGCAGTCCTTTCTGTTGCGTTCAAAGGTGTTTGCCATAAGTATAGCGTAGTCCACCGTGCAACCTAATTCGACGCTGCTTATTATTATATAGACCATAAAGTTTATGTTCTCGCCCAAAAGGTAAGTAAGTGACAGGTTAAGCCATATTCCCAACTCTATTATCGCCACGATAAGGATACTTTTCAGCGGATTTCTTAACAATACGGCTATTATAAGGAAGATAATTATTATACTCGCTATCGTTACTCTCATAAAGTCGACAGGCGTGGTCGTCGCTAAGTCGTAGCTACCGGTAAGCATACCTATCGAATATCCGTCGTTACCGAAAAATTCGGTGCGGACTTCCTTAATATAGCGGTAGGTACTCATAGCCGCTTCGTCTTCGGTGCTTCCTTTAATGTTAAGGGTGTACAGAGTGTACCACTTGCCGTCCACTTTCGCAAAATAAGTGTTGATGGCGGACAAATCAAGGTCTTTAGTAAGTTTGGTTATATCGAGATTTTCGAAATCGATGTCTTTAAGCAAATCTTCGATAGCCCCCACGTCTACCCCCTGTTCTTCGAGAACCTGTCTTATCTGCGGGTCTTTTATCATCTGCGGGAAGTTGGTAAAGGTTTGCTCCATTTGTTTGGTTTTTTCCGCGTCGGTAAGGATTTCGAGCATTGCCACAAGACTTTCGTTGTCTATATCGATAGTCGTGAACGCTCCAGTGACCCCGGACACTTTGCCGTTAGGGTCTTGTTTTAACTTTTCTATAAACTCTTTATGCGTTCCTTTAACGGTATCGAGCGGAACAGCCATAATGGTCTGATTACCGAGTTCCGCCGCAAGAACTTCCTCGGCGGTGTCGTAGTTCTCTTCGTACATTTTAAGGTAGCTGTACTGAAGTTTAGACTGACCGATAAATGCGGGGACGGTAAGAGCCGCCGCGATTACTACGATAGCTATCCTTGCCCACACCGAAAATTTTGCTACGGGGCGAGCCACGTCGCCTTGTTTTATTCCCTTGAACGCGGGTTTTTTCTTCTTTATTAAAGTTTCTGCCTTGCCGATAAAGTTATGCGTGGTTTTTTCGGCGGCTTTA
>DJPE01000004.1 GCA_002439705.1 Christensenella sp. UBA6420 | reverse complement strand
TCGTTATGACCGCTTCGATATGCTTCCGCATTAAATTGTCTTTATATATTATGCCCGTTAAGGCGTTTTTTGTCAAATGGTTTACTTAGTTTACGTTCCTTTATATTTCCGCTACTTATATAGTCGTAGCACTTCCATCGTCGCTACGTACTTATCGCACAGCGACAACAGCCACGATTCCTTATACTTAGGTATGGAAAAAAGAGTCAGCGGGAACATATGTTTTTTTATCATATCCTTTTCCCTGTCGCTCAAATCGAAGTCCTTTTCGGCGTTTTCCAACGCAATCGCCGGGTGCTTAAAGCCGTGCCCGCGAAAACCTTTGTTTTTATCGTGCCAGTCGTAGAAAAAGTAATCGTGCAGTAACGACGCGCGGATAAGGTTATGGTAATCTGTTTTCATTTTAAGAAACTTCGCTACTTTATACACGCACGAAGCCACCATAAGGCAATGCCTTGCCACCGTTACGTCGGCATGCTGAATGTTTTGAGTGAGATATTTATAGTTATCGGCGGAAGTAACTTCTTTTACGACCGACAAAAACTCGTTATCGTCGCAAATTTTAATCATTCTTATCCCCGTTATTTACGCTCGTTTCGGCGTTCGTTTTGTCTTCCTTAACAGCTGTATCCGTCGTTTCGTCGCGATTTATTTCGTTAGCGGCGTTTCTTCTCTGAATAATCTTATATATCTGCGACGCGGTGAAGAAGAACGGACGGCGTTTACCCTGCTCTTTGTACAGTTTCGCGGCGCGTTCTTTCGCTCCGTCCCAGTCGAACGCCTGTTGCAGTTTTCCTTTCACGGCTTTGATTTTCGAGCCTATATGTATCGAATACCCTAAGTCGACAATAAATATTCCGTACCAGATACCGATTATCATAATGGAGATTACGTTATGGCAACAATATTCCGCCGCAACTTTCAGCCACGGATTTACAAGGAAATAATACGCTATCCCGCACCCGCCCCAGATGAGCGTAAACAGCGGACAAATTATCCCCATTATATTACCGGGACGACGGGAATAATCCCACAATTTTAGTTTCATTCCCTTGATAAAAATAAGCCCCGCGACAAACTCTATAAGGGTCATCGCCACCATCACGACAGCGAAAATAAACAGCACTCTGAACACTTCTTTGTCGATAAAATCGAGCGGCATGTTTGAAAAATAATGCAGAACCACCACGCCGAAACCGTAAATCGGCAACGCGGGACCGCTCAGAAAACCGGGGTTTATTAACTTTTTATTCTTAATGCTGCGAAAAATTACTTCGATACACCAACCTACCGTAGCTCCGAACGCGAATAAAAACAAGCACCTGACAAATTCATAAAAAACGTTCATTCCGTCCACTCCGTTTCATTTCCTATCGTTTATTCTATCACTCCGTCTCCCGTAACACAACGTAAATAACGGTATTTACGTAAAACTTATCGTTTTCCGTAATCGGTATTATTTCGTCGTTTTCGACGTCGTATTTAAGATAAAGATTAACTCCTTCCGCCGCAAGTCCTTCCAATAGTTCCGCGGAAAGCCCTTCTCCCTTTTTTACCACGAAAAATACGTTTCCGTCCACTCCGTAGAGCGACAACGTTACGTCGTCGTCGGAAAGCCTATGGTATTCCGTTCCGTCCTTGGTATAGACCTTAGTATCGATATTAAAAATCGCCCCGTCGCTCATCTTCAAAACTCTGCCGTCGCGCACGAAACTTTTTACGTTCTCCGTCAGTATTTCGTCCCTTTCTTCGTCGAAACTTTCTCCGTTATATCCGTAATAGTTAAGGTCGACGTCTATCGCAAAAGCGTATCCCGCCGTCACGCCTTCCACTCCGTAATACACTCCGATAAGGGGATTTTGCACGACTTCAACGTAAAAACTCGTCGTAAATTCGGTATTTTCGTTCAACGTTACGACTATTTCGTATCTGCCTGTTGCGGTCTTGTCGTAACTTGCCGCATTAACCGTGTATTCGTCGGATTTTAAGTCGATTTTCGCTCCGTTATTGTAAGTTTTTTGAACTTTAAGTCCGCTTAAATCGAGATTTTCGCCGACGAAAAATTCGGTGTAGTCGCAATATTCCGCGACTTCTATCCCCGTAATTACGTCCGACACGGCGACTACTTCAACGTAATAATAAAGTTTAAGTTTCTTGTTTTTCGCGGCGGTTATCGTCACTTTATACCTTCCCGCGACCGCGGCGTCGGCTTCCGCAAAAGAAACGGTATATTCCGTTTCCGCCATAACGAAACGCCTTTCTCCGAAAAGTTCGGTGGTCTTTTCCACGACGAGTCCGTCGTAATTAAAGGTTCCCCCCTGTGGGAACTGCTTTACGGTAGGCTCTTTCGCAAGGAAAATTTCCGTCGGAGTAAGCTCGGATGCGTCCACGACCGTCACTTCCGTTTTCGTCGTAATGTTTTCGGATATACATTCTATTACGATATAGTCTTTTCCGTCCGCTCCGCTCACGGTTTTTCCGCCGCCGTTTTGGGAACGGTAATCGAATTCGCCCGCTTCCATATTGGCTACGCTACCGTCGGAATAAATTTTTTCCACGACTATTCCCGTAAAATCTATTTCGTCGCCGTCGGCGTATATATGCTTGTATTCGGAATCGGATTTAATTCTTATTTCCTTTATTCCGTACACAATGACGTAATAATATGCTTTACCGTACTCGGACGAAACGGTGACTTTATACCTGTCGGGCTTCGACTTGTCGTATCCGTCGCAGGTTACTTCGTACTCGCTTTCGTTCAAAACTTCCGTCTTGCCGTCCGAAAAAACCTTTTCTATAACCAACCCGTCATAAGTAAAAAACTCTTCTTTGGAAAACACCTTTTTTTGCGTCGATCCGGCGGATATTTTTATCCCCGTCGCCGTTATTTTGTTCCATTTTGCGTATAAGGTGATATTTCCGTTCACCGCGTCGCCTTCAAAATTCCAACGAGTCGAATAAACGGAAGATAAATACCATCCGTCGAAAATATACCCGTTCTTTACGGGGTCGGCAGGTCTTTCAATTCTTTCTCCGCCGCTTACTTTCACGGAAACGACTTCGCTCCCGCCGACAGTATCGAACCTTACCTCGTACTCAACCGGAGTCGGCGGCGTGTCGTTACCGTTGTCGTCGATTTGCGGTTTGTCTGGCGTTTCCGTATTATCTTTGCACGCAACCATACAAAATACGGACGCGGTTATGAGAATGAATATAAAAAAACCTAATAATATCTTTTTCATAAAGATATTTTAACATAACTATGCAGAACTGTCAATTACGCCCTATTTTAGCAAAAAGCAAAATTCAATTCCTAACCGCTCAATAAACTTAAAAACACTTCAAGGTAGCCGTAATTATAAAAATCAGTATCCCGAAACCTAAATATAGTACAAATAAAGTTTTATTCCGATTCCGCGTATTCGGGTTCCTCGTCATCTTCAGATGCGTTTTCTTCGGGTTTAATTCTAATCAACGATATTATAAACGGAGCCAACCACCACAGCGTGAACACTATTCCCACTTCGAAATAAAAACTTTCCATCGTCTTCGACTTCGCTATGTACGCGTCGTAAAGAGCTTTCGCTTCTTCCGTCATTTCGGTAATATTCGCACATTGTTCCGCAAGTAAGTTCAGTTCGTTCTGCGTTACGGAGAACTTTCTTATCGTCAATATCGTAAAGACGAACACCACTGCTTCCACTGCCGCGCAGACTATTACGGGTACGCGGTATTTTTTGTTTTCTTTTATCCTTATACCTGATAAATCTGCGAACACGCACAAAGCGGCGACGTAAATGCAGACCATTGCAGCGGCGATATAGGCGTAACTTACACTGCCGTTTATTCTGTCTATCGCAAAGATAATAAGTGCGGACAAAATGAACGCCACGCTGATGACGCCGAGCCAAAAATGTCCGTCTTTAAGTTTGTTCGCGATAAAACTTCTTGCTTTCATTTTAATTACTATCGTTCAAAAGTTTCTTAGCCATGACCACGCCCATTACCGACGCCATCATAAGCCCCCTGGTCCAACCGCTGCTGTCGCCGAGACAGTGCAGATTTTTCACCGAAGTGTTAAGGTTTTTATCCATCTTTATGCGGTTGCTGTAAAATTTGATTTCGGGCGCGTACAAAAGAGTTTCGCTTCCCGCAAATCCGGGTACGACTTTGTCTACCTGGTCGATAAATCCGAGTATACTTATCATCGTCCTGTAGGGCAATGCGCTCGTTATATCCCCCGCTACCGCGTCGGGCAAGGTGGGACGAACGTTACCCTGCGAAAGTTCCTTTTCCCACGTTCTCTTACCGTTCCTTATATCGCCTAACCGTTGCACGAGAATGTTTCCGTCGGCGAGCATGTTACACAACTGCCCTATGTTCTGCGCGTAGAGTATCGGCTGATTAAACGGTACGCTGAAATGGTGAGAACAAAGTATTGAAAGGTTCGTGTTGTCGGATTTTTTATCCTTGTAGCTGTGTCCGTTTACCAAAGCAAGGTCGTTTTCGTAGTTTTCCTGTGCGACGTATCCGCCGGGGTTCTGGCAGAAAGTTCTTACCTTGTTCATAAACGGCTTCGGGTAACCGATGAGTTTGGATTCATACAAGGCTTTATTAACGGTTTCCATAACTTCGTTACGGAGTTCCACCCTTACGCCTATGTCTACGACGCCCGCTTCGTTCTTTATGTCGTGCTTGCGACACATATCTTCGAGCCAGTCCGCTCCCTTTCTGCCGGTAGCGACTATCGTCTTGTCGGCAAAATATTCCTTGCCGTTGATTACAGCGCCCGTGCATACGCCGTCTTTTATTATTAAATCTTCCGCGTCGTGATGAACGAGTATTTCCACGCCGTGTTCCAGAAGGTATCTTTGAATAGCGAAATAAAGGTCGTGCGCCTTTTCCGTGCCGAGATGGCGGATAGGACAGTCTACCAGTTTAAGATCGGCTTGTATCGCTTTAAGACGGATATTTTTAATATCTTCCGTCGCTTCCAAGCCTTCAACGTGCGTATCCGCACCGAATTCGAGATAAATTTTATCGGTGTAGTCGATGATTTCCTGCGCTCTTGCAGCTCCTATAAGTTCGGGAAAATCGCCCCCTACTTCGTAGCTTAACGACAACTTTCCGTCGGAAAACGCACCCGCCCCCGCAAAACCGCTCGTAATGTGGCAGGTCGGCTTGCAATGTACGCACTTACCCGTCTTCGCCTTCGGACAAGACCGCTTGTCGATAAAATTCCCCTGCTCCGCAATGAGAATGGATTTATTCGAATTGTTCCTGAGTAGCTCCAACGCCGTAAAAATCCCGGCAGGACCGGCTCCGATTATAAGTACGTCGTATTTCATATCGCCGACAACCTCCAAAGTTATTACTTAAATATTGTAACAAATATAAATTTT
>DJPE01000062.1:21035-24864 GCA_002439705.1 Christensenella sp. UBA6420 | reverse complement strand
ACTCCCTTTCCTTAGACTGCTGATACTCTCTTTCGAGCTTGTAAACGACAATATCGGTTTTCTGATATTGCAACATCTTATCTAATTCCATATTTCACCTCTCCTGTTATACGCGCTACGAATAGATTCAGCCGTATAAATCGGCGTATCCGTAAGCTTGTTTTGTAATACTTTTTTTATAAGCGGCATAAAAAACGCTTCGCTTTCAAAGTGTCCGACTTGTATTATAGCATACTCTAAGTCTTTTGCCAACCGCGTTACGTTATATTTAACTTCCGACGTCACAAAAACGTCCGCACCTGCGTTGAAAGTTGCCCACGTGTCATCTTCGTTGCCGCCGGCTCCGTTAATTACGGCTACTTTCGATATTTTTTTATCGAGATTACCCACGGTAATAACGTTATCGTCGTTAAAAACTTTCGAAACATATTTAGCGTACTCGCACAACGTAATTTCTTTATTAAACGGAATTTTACCCATCCTTGCCGACTGTAATCCGTCGATAGTTTCTACGTCGGTAAGCCCCATTATTTCGGTGACGTAATCGTTAAGTCCTCCGATAGTAAAATCAACGTTCGTATGTGCAGAATATATAGCTATATCGTTCTTTGCAGCCGCAATTAAAGTTCTGTTAAGCGGGACTCGGCAATCGAGCCCGCGCAACGGTTTCCATATCGAAGGATGGTGCTCAATAATAAGATTGCATCCCTTTTTGACGGCTTCGGCTATTACTGCTTCGTTAGTATCGACGGTAACTAAAATACCGTGTAAAATGCTATTATCGTCTCCGATTTTCAATCCCGGGTTGTCGTACTCAGCCGCAAGCGTTTTCGGTGCGAACTCTTCTATAACGTCTAATGCGTTTTTAACCGTAACCATTCGTTAATCTCCTTATATTCTTCTTGTAGTTCGGGTTGCAGACTATCTGACGACATACCCTTTTCGGACAATATTTTTTCTATACGCTTTTTTCTGTCAAAAATTCTTTCTTCGAACTCTTCCGTATGCGGATTATCGCCGCCGAGAACTATCTTACTTCTATCGTATTCCGTCTTCCCGGACACGCACGTAATAACGGCGTAATATTTCCCGTCGAAAACGACGTAGTCTTTCTCAATTTTGTAGCCGTGACTACATAAATATTCTCTCAAAACGTGTGCGTCGCTATGCGGAACGAGTATATATTTCGTATCCATAGATACACTACTCAGGATATGCACTATTTCGTTTCCGCCCATACCCGCTATCACTATAACGTCCGGAATTTCCTTAAGCATCGTTAAACCGTCGCCTACGAAAAAGTCAACCTTTTCGAATAATCCCGCTTCGGTTATAGCCGATATAGCTTTCGATAAACTTTTTTCGCTTATATCAACGGCAAACGCCCTCTCCGCGTAACCGTGTTCGAGGGCGTAAATTATAAGCTGTCCGTGGTCCGTGCCTATATCGGCAAAAGAGTTTACTTTTCCGATTTCTTCGGCGACGGATTTTAATCTTTTGCCGATACGAAGCATTATTTATCCAAAAAGTCTTTTAACTTCTTCACCTTATTGGGATGTCTTAGACGGCGCAAAGCTTTCGCTTCTATCTGTCTTATCCTTTCTCTCGTTACGTTAAACACCTTCCCGACTTCTTCGAGCGTTCTCGGTCTGTTGTCGCGTAAACCGTATCTTAATATAAGGACCATTGCTTCGCGCGGCGCAAGCGTGCTAAGAATTTCTTCCACCTGCTCTTTGAGCATTTTACTTTCGGCTAAATCTATCTGAGAAGTAGCGGACTTGTCTTCAATAAAATCTCCAAGATGGCTGTCGTCTTCTTCACCTATCGGAGTTTCCAACGAAACGGGATCCTGAGCGATTTTCTGAATTTCCACTACTTTGCTTTCAGGTATACCCATAGCTTCTGCTATTTCTGACTGGGTAGGTTCTCTACCGAGTTTTTGCAACAAAGTACGGCTTACTTTGGTAAGTTTGTTTATCGTTTCCACCATATGAACGGGGATACGAATAGTACGAGCCTGGTCTGCCAAAGAACGGGTTATTGCCTGTCTTATCCACCAAGTAGCGTAGGTCGAGAACTTAAATCCCTTAGTGTAATCGAATTTTTCTACCGCTTTCATAAGTCCGAGGTTCCCTTCCTGTATAAGGTCCAAAAACTGCATTCCCCTTCCTACGTATCTTTTAGCAATGCTTACAACAAGGCGCAAGTTGGCGTTAATAAGTTGCTTTTTGGCTTCTTCGTCTCCTTCCGCCATTTTTTGAGCAAGTTCCAATTCTTCCTGCGCACTTAACAGAGGAACGCGACCTATATCCTTAAGATACATCTTAACGGAGTCGTCGATGTTGACTTCGTTCATTATCTTCTGAAGCATCTGATCGTTGACTTTTTCGACGTCTTCGTTGCTCGTGATTTTTATTCCGTGCTCTTCCAACGTGGAATATACCGCTTCCATCTCGCTTGCGTCGAGATTAAGTCTGTCCATTCTATTTAGAAGCTCGTCTTCAGGTATAGTCTTTTTATCCTTAAAAGTCTCGATAATTTTATCTAATTCCTGCTTCTTTCGTTCTTCTCTTTCTGCCATTTTATACTCCTTAACAGTCCTATTTAGTTTGCGCTTTGGTAAGATTTTTTATTTCTTCTCTGATTTTTAACTTTCTATTCTCATCGGTTACACTATTTAATTCGGCAACCAACCTTATCAATTCCTTATTTTTATAATTATTTTTTATTCTTTCTACGCATTGACGGTAGTATTCCTGTTGGTCGCCCACGTTTATAGTTTCTACGTTATCGACAAGCTCGGAAGCTAACTTTTCGTCTTCGACGATATTGAATACGTCGCCGACTTTCGGCAATTCGTTTTTCTCGACGATAAATTTCATAAAATACTCTATTACGGCTAAAAGTTTTTCGTCGGTAAAACACTTTTTCAGCTCGGCAAAAGAGTATATATCGACGTACGGCTTTCCGAAAATAAGCGAAGACACGACAAAAATCTCCGCCGCTCGCAACATGTCCGTCGGTTCGTTATCGATGTTTTTAGGTTTTTCTTCCGTAATTGCGGTCGTTTTTTGCGTATTTTCGGTTTGTTCGGATTGTTTTATAATAACGTCTTGTTTAAGTCCGCTCTTTTCGGCGACGGCTTTCGCATACACGCCTTTTTCTACGGTGTCGAGTTCGCTCAACACATCGATAGCTGCTTTTGCGTACTTGATTTTTTCGTCGGCGTTATTGAGATTATATCCTTCTTCTACCTTTTTTAATTTGTAGTCGATAAGCGGCAACGCTTCATTAATAAGTTTCATATATCCGTCTTTCCCGTATTTCCTTACATAATCATCGGGATCGAGATTATCGGTAAGACATACGACCTTTACGTCCAACCCTTCGTTTTTCAACATATCGAGTCCCCTTAACGTAGCGTGTTGTCCCGCGCTGTCGCCGTCAAACGAAACGTATACTACGTCGGCGTAACGCTTTATTTCGCGACACTGTTCAATAGTAAGCGACGTGCCCATCGAAGCCACGGCATTCTGAATGCCTGCCTGATAAAGACTTATGACATCCATATGTCCTTCGACAAGTATCATTGCCCGAGTATCGCCCTGCCTGAATTTTTTGAAAAGATTTATTCCGAAAAGATTTTTTCTCTTGTTAAAAACGAGAGTCGTGGAAGTGTTTTTATATTTTGCGAAATCGGGTTTCGGCACAAGAACCCTGCCCGTAAAACCCAAAACTTTCCCGTTGCCGCCGATTATGGGAATGATAATTCTTCCGCCGAAAAAGTCTATAAGTTCTCCGCTCTTTCCCTGAGAAACCACCCCCGCCT
>DJPE01000062.1:0-21027 GCA_002439705.1 Christensenella sp. UBA6420 | reverse complement strand
AACCCCCCCCCGCCTCCAAAAGAGTTTTCTTATCGTAACCTTTTTTTAACAAAGCTTCGGGAAGAGAACGAAAATCGGTGGAATACCCCATTCCGAATACGTTGACTATTTTAGAATCGAGTCCCCTTTGGGCGAAATATTCTCTCGCCGGTTGACCTTGATCTTTGAATATGTTGCTATAATAAAACCGAGCGGTTTCGCGATTTATATCGTAAATTTTTTCAATAAGTTCTTTCCGCGCTTTCGCCTCGGGGTCAAATACCAATTCCGGTACTTCGAGCCCGGCTTTTTTTGCAAGAATTTCTACAGCTTCGTTGAAACCGACTTTGTCGTATTCCATTATGAAACCGAAAATATTTCCGTGCTTTTGACAACCGAAACAGCGATAATACTGTTGATCTGCTCTTATTTGAAAAGAAGGCGTCTTCTCGTGATGAAAAGGACAGCATGCCCAATAATCACGTCCTTTTCTTTGGACCTGAACGTAATTACCGATAAGTTCTACTATATCGGTTCTGCTTTTTATTTTTTCAAGAAAATCATCGGGATAACGCGCCATCTTTACCTCACATTTATATATTCGACAAAGACGGGCGTTTTCCTTAAAATAAAATATTTACTACTAAATACTTTTTTTGATAGTCGTATAAACTTTACTTAGTTCCAACATGTATTTCACTTTATTGCTTTCGTCGAGTTTATTGAATTCTTGTCTGTCGGGTACGAGTAAATTCAACGTGTCGGAAACGAACTCTTCGCTTGCCGCTATTTCTTTTATTTTTCTGCACATTTCTTCGTACTGCTCACGACTGATTTTCTTGTTGTTTAAATAAAAGCTTGCTTTCCGCTCCATAAAATAATCTGCATAAGTGTTGTGCATAAGTCTGTGTTTTGCCTGTAAAATGTATTGCTTTGCCGCGCTGTATTGTTTTGCCATAATATTTTGCTCCTTTGTTTGATACCGTAAGTTTAGCACAAATTTTTTCGGCGGAATTATTTTCGCCGAGATATCCCTTACGTTCCTATATTCCGACAATTTTCGACACCGACGAGCTTTTTCTTTTATTTCAATAAAAATAGTCGTAAAACATTGACAAAATATCCCTTTTGAGCTAATATATTAAAGTAATCTTCTCGTAGGGGGGTGAAAATCAATATGGCAACCGTACACGTTAAAGAAAACGAATCCGTAGACAGCGCATTCCGTCGTTGGAAAAGAAAATGCTCTACCGACGGCATTATCGGCGACCTCAAACGCCATGAGGTTTACGAAAAACCCAGCGTAAGAAGAAAAATGAAAGCAGAAAACGCTAGAAAGAGAAAGTATTAAAATTTAAAAAACGTATTCTCAAGAATACGTTTTTTATTGACAAATTTTTACAATAAAATTTATTTAACCCATTTTTTCGGCAAGTTTTTCTCCGCCTAAAATATGAATATGGATATGCTTAACGCTTTGGCATCCGTTCTCACCTTTGTTCGTAATTACTCTGTACCCGTCTTTAAGTCCCAAGCTATCTGATACTTCGGCAAGAGTAGCAAAACATCTCTTTAGTAATTCCGGGTCGTTTACCGCCAATTCTTCGATATTCTCGTAGTGAGTCTTCGGAATCAACAATAAATGAATTTTCGCTTGAGGGTTCAGGTCTTTTATTATTATAAGGTCGTCGTTTTCAAAAACTTTTGTAGACGGAATTTCGCCGTCTATTATTTTACAAAAAATACAATCTTTCATCGTTATTCCTCCAATAAGCCATCTTTATATATTGCGCTCGGAGTGCATTCCGTTATTTCGCTCTCCGAACCGCACTTTAAGTATATTCTAATATAATATTGCGAATATCCGCAATAGTAATCGTCGATTTTTTCTTCGATAAGTACGCTTTGTTTTACACCGACGTTTTCTCTAAGGTATTTATTCCGTAGCTCTTCCTTTAACGCCAACATTTCGTTTCTGCGCCTTTTTATAACTTCGGGCGGTAACTGCTTTAATTTCGCAGCTCTCGTCCCTTCTCTCGAAGAAAACGGAAAAACGTGTATATCCGAAAACCCGACTTTCTTTATAAATTCAACCGTGTTTTTGTGACACTCTTCGCTTTCCGTCGGAAACCCTACAATTACGTCAGTTGCTATACAGGCGTTCTTGTCGTAACGCCTTATAAGATTTATTTTTTCTTCGTAGATTTCCGGCGTGTAATGCCTGTTCATATCTTTAAGAACCTGCCTGTCCCCGCTTTGCAACGAAAGATGAAAATGAGGACAAAACTTTTTCAGCGAAAACAATGCGTCGAGAAGTTCTTCGGTAATCCCTTCCGCGTAGAAAGAACCCAACCTTATTCTCACGTCGAAATCTTTTAACGCTTTTATAAGCTCGGTAAGATTAGTTCCTATGTCCAAACCGTAGCTCATTATGTTTATCCCGATAAGGACGATTTCGGAAGTTTTTGTAGCCAATACGGACACTTCGTCCACTATATCGTCTATCGCTCTCGAACGACTTCTGCCTCTTAAATACGGTATAATACAATATGAACAAAAGCTGTTGCAACCGTCCTGAATTTTAACGTAAACTCTCGTCCTGTTAGCCGAAGACAAAATTCCTGCGTCGTCGTACTTAGTCGGCAAGTCTTTAACGTCGGACGAAAACCCTTCATCCTTTAAGTGATTTATTATGCTCTGCTTATTTGTAGCTCCAGCTACGTAATATACGTTATCTTTTTTAAATAAAGAGGACGCCTTTTGCGAAGCACAGCCGCATATGAAAACTTTTGCGTCGTTATTCAACGCACGGCATCTCGCTACCGCCTGTCTTGACTTACGTTCGGCTTCCGCCGTAACGGCGCATGTGTTAAGTACGTAAATATCTGCGGGAACTAATTGTTCGCTTACTTCATACCCTATTTTAGTCAACTCTTCGGCTATCTTGTCGCTTTCGTATTGATTAACTTTGCACCCCAAATTAAAAACGACGGCTTTCATATTAAATTTCTCCACGTCGTTCGATTACCAGAGTAAGAGCTGATACCACTGCGGTGGACACGCGAAGAATTCTGTTTCCCAGAGTAAGAAGTTTAGCTCCCGCTTCTTTAGCATATGTTACTTCGTCCAACGAAAAGCCGCCTTCGCTTCCAATAAACACGCTTATTCCTCTGCCGTCTACCGCCGCGTCGCAGGTTTTGTTATTCCGTTCATACTCGTAGTAAAAGAAAATATTTGTATCCTTAGCTACCGATATTGCTTCTTTATAAGTAATCAAAGTACAAACTTCCGCAAGGCGGTTTCTACCGCATTGTTTTGAGCTTTCCACGACGATTTTGTTCAATCTGTCGATATTTATTTTATCCACGTTGCTGTGAGCGGACGTAAACGGAACTATTTTACTTACTCCCATTTCGACGGCTTTCTGAACCACGGTATCTATATCTTTGTTTACGCCTATGTACAAAACGACGGGATTTTTCAATTCCGTTTTGTTCTTCGTTCTGCTTTCAATTTTCGCATACAAAGCGTCTTTCGTTATTTCGGTAACTTCACAGTTGTAGTCGAAATCGTCGCCGTTGCAAATAACGAGCTTATACCCTACTTTGTGCCTTGTCACTTTTACCGCGTGATAAAACTCTTCGTCCCTGAGAACAGCGGTTCTCTTTTCCCAATCTACGCAGTCGCTGAAAAATCGTTTCAGATCCATAAGAATTCGAGAGCGTCCCATTCGCCCATAATCAGTTCTTTATTTAGTTTGAAACCTGCCGTAACGAACGCGTCTATTACTTCCTGCTTTCTCTCGTGTATTATTCCCGAACAAATAAGCTTGCTGCCGCTGTGAACGTGCTTATTAAGCCCGTCGGATAATCTTACGAGTATGCCTGCGGTAAGGTTTGCAAGCACAATATCGGCGGTCATATCCTTTTGCAACAAATCGGCAAGTTCTATTTCTACTTTGTCAAGTACTCCGTTAAGTTCGGCGTTTTCTTTCGCAGCTTTTACGGCTATACTGTCTATATCGCACATATAACAGCTTTTTGCACCGCTTTTTATCGCCGCTATACCGAGAATACCGCTGCCTGTTCCTACATCTATTACCGACTTGCCTGTAAAATCGTTTCCGCTCATGAGCATCAGGCACATCTTTGTCGATTCGTGTTCCCCCGTTCCGAAAGCCATACCGGGGTCCATCAGAACTTTAATTTTGCCGTCTTCGTTATAGTTTATCCATTTCGGGACTATTACGTATCTGCCGGCATCGATGGGGCGGTAATACTTTTTCCAGATTTCTACCCAGCTTTCGTCGTCTATTACGGCGGTATTAATTTCTCCGAACGGAACGTTCTCTCTTTTTAGAATTTCCGTTAATTCTTCGATTTTCTTATCCTTTTCGTCGAAACTAACGTATCCGCTTACTTTTGCCGTGTCTGAGCTGTTAAGCACGGCTTCGTCTATGTAATCCCACATTTTTTGATTCTTTATTATGTCGATTACATCGCTTTTATCTACAATTTTTACGCCGCCGGTACAACCAATGCTAAAAAAGGCGTCGGCTATAAGCTCGGTGCCTTCTGTAGTGGTATTGACAATTATTTCATACCATTTCATTTAATTTTATAAACCTTTTATCAATTTGTTGTATTTTTCTACTTGCTCGTATTTGGCTTTTGCGAGTGTTTCGTCCATATCTTTCAATGCCGCTTTCTGGCGTAACGTCAAGTCTTTCGGAATATCGACGATAAGTTTTACGAACATATCGCCGTAAACATCCTTCCTTAAATACTTGATACCCTTGCCCCTAATCCTTTTGACCGTACCGCTTTGCGTGCCTGCCGACACGTCAAGATCAGTAGTTTTACCGTCAAGAGTAGGTATTTTTATCGTATCGCCGAGAATAGCCTGGCTTACGGTAATTGGCACTTCCAAACTTACGTTTACTCCGTCACGCTTAAACAAAGGATGTTCGTCTACCTTGAATATAAGGATAAGATTTCCGTTTGCGCCTTTGCCGACGCCCGCACATCCTTCACCCCTTACGGTAAGCATTTGTCCGTTGTCGACGCCGGCGGGGATACTCACTTTCTTCGTGCATTGCTTACGAACTCTGCCTTTACCGCCGCAATCTTTGCACTTGTCGGTGATAATTTTTCCGCTTCCGCCGCACTCATCACATATTCTTTGCGACTGCATCACCCCGAACGGAGTACGTTGTTGAATATTGATTACGCCGCTTCCGTTACATTTGGAACAAACTTTAATACTGCTTGCATCCTTAGCTCCCGTTCCGCCGCATGTAGCGCATTTTTCTATTCTGGTAAAGTTGATTTCTTTATCTTTCGCTCCGAATGCGGCTTCCATAAAGGTAAGACGTAACGTGTATTCTATATCGTCGCCGTCACGGTCGAGGCTACTGCGTGAAGTACCGCTTCTTCCGCTTCCGCCCGTAAACGCAGAGAATATGTCGCTGAAAATATCGCTTCCGTTAAATCCGCCGAAATTGCCGAATTCACTGGAACCGCTTCCGTCGCCACCCATCGTGGGTCCGTCTTCGCTCCCATATTGGTCGTATGCCGCTTTTTTCTGCGGATCGCTCAATACGTCGTAAGCGTGCTGAATCTCTTTGAACTTCACTTCGGCTTTTTTCTTAGTTGCTTCGTCTGCCGTAGCAAAAACGTCGGGGTGATATTTTTTCGCCATTTGGCGATATGCGGACTTTATTTCGTCCGCACTCGCCTGTTTGGATATTCCCAATACCTGGTAATAATCTTTGTTTGCCATAATTATTTTATATCATTGGGGTCAATGTTGATGGAAGAACCGTCATCGTTACCCGCATTTCCGTTGGCTCCGTTAGTCGCATTTTCGGCTTGAGTCTGTTGATACAATTTAGTAAAGATAGGATTAGTCTCTTTACTGAGTTCTTCTGTAAGAGCTTTAACATCTTCTACGGTTTCCGCCTTATCGAGTTTTTCTCTTGCAGTTTTGCTAGCATCTTCAAGAATTGCTTTATCTTCATCACTCAGTTTATCTCCGGACTCTGTCAAAGTCTTGTCAATGGCAAGGATAAGCTGTTCTGCGTTATTCTTTATTTCAACAAGTTCTTTACGCTTCTTGTCTTCTTCAGCGTATTTTTCAGCTTCCTTTACTGCCTTGTCGATATCTTCTTCGCTAAGATTCGTGGATGCGGTAATCGTTATGTTATTCGTCTTGCCCGTACCTTTATCGAGAGCGGTTACGCTTACGATACCGTTAGCGTCGATATCGAAAGTAACTTCAATCTGGGGTACGCCACGCATTGCGGGCGGGATACCGGTAAGCTCGAAACGTCCGAGCGTCTTATTGTCGGCAGCCATAGCACGTTCGCCTTGCAGTACATGAATATCAACGCTGGTCTGGTTGTCACTTGCCGTCGAGAATATCTGACTCTTCTTGGTAGGAATAGTAGTGTTTCTGTCTATAAGTTTAGTGAATACGCCACCCATCGTTTCGATACCGAGCGACAACGGGGTTACATCGAGCAACAATACGTCTTTGACATCGCCTGCGAGTACGCCGCCCTGAATAGCAGCACCCAAAGCTACACATTCGTCGGGGTTAATTCCCTTATAGGGTTCTTTACCGGTAATCTTCTTAACTGCTTCGAATACAGCGGGTATACGAGTAGAACCGCCTACCAGAACTACTTTGTCGATTTGCGACGCTTTAAGACCTGCGTCTTTCAAAGCCTGTTCGGTAGGAGCAATAGTTTTGTTGACCAAATATGCGGTCATATCGTCGAATTTAGCTCTCGTAAGGTCCATATCGATGTGGAGAGGTCCGTTGCTTCCTACGGTGATGAACGGAAGGTTAATGTTTGCTTTCTGAACACCGCTCAATTCGATTTTCGCTCTTTCGGCAGCTTCTTTGATTCTCTGCATAGCCATCTTATCGGTGGGCAAGTCGATGCCTTCGTTCTTCTTAAATTCGGCTACTACCCATTTGATAATTTCGTTATCGAAATCGTCGCCGCCGAGTCTGGTATCGCCGTTGGTTGCGAGTACCTGGAATACGCCGTCGTCGAGTTCCAGTATGGATACGTCGAACGTACCGCCGCCAAGGTCGTAGATAAGAATCTTTTGTTCTTTTGCTTCTTTATCCAAACCGTAGCTTAACGCAGCCGCAGTAGGTTCGTTTATTATACGAAGGACTTCGAGTCCGGCTATCTTACCTGCGTCCTTTGTCGCCTGACGTTGACTGTCGCTGAAATATGCAGGAACGGTAATTACCGCCTGAGTTACTTTCTGTCCAAGATACGCCTCGGCGTCCTGTTTAAGTTTCGCAAGAATCATTGCGGATATTTCCTGCGGCGTATAAGTTTTACCGTCGATAGTTACTTTGTATGAAGTACCCATCTCCCTTTTTATACTGGATATAGTTTTATCTGCGTTTACTATGGCCTGACGTTTAGCTATCTGACCGACGAGTCTGCTGCCGTCTTTCGCAAATCCTACTACGGACGGAGTAGTACGAGCGCCTTCGGCGTTGGGGATAACCACCGCTTCTCCGCCTTCCATTACTGCTACGCAAGAGTTAGTTGTTCCTAAGTCAATACCAATTATTTTAGACATAATACATAATCTCCTTTTATATTTATTGTGCTACTTTCACCATTGCGGGACGTAACACTTTGTTTTTTCTCATATAACCTTTCTGGAAAACTTCAACCACTTTGTTTTCGTTCTTTTCATCTTCACATTTGGCGATTGCGTGATGATATTTAGGATTAAAGTCTTCTCCGAGCGCCGCTATTTCTTTAACTTCGAGTTTGTCGAATATAGCGAGCACTTGCTTATAAATAAGTTCCATTCCCGTTTTTTCCTTTTCGTTCACGGCGTTCATACCGCGTTCGAAGTTGTCTATGACGGGAAAGAACATTTCCACTACGTCGTCAATTCCGTCGTTACGCGCGTTGCGAACGGCTTCCGCGTTGCGTTTACGGTAATTGTCGAATTCGGCTTGAATACGTTGAGCCATATTCTTGAATTCGTCTGCCGCTTTCACCGCCGCTTCCAATTCGGACGGTTTTACGACTTCGGTCACCGCTTCTTCCGCGACTTCCTCGACTACGGGTTCTTTATTTGATTCTTTTGCCATTGTTACCTCCGTCTATTATTTCATCCAAAGTATGCGACACGCATTTCAATACGCTCATTACCTTCGAGTAATCCATTCTTTCCGGACCGATTACTCCGGCATGTCCTATCTCCTTGCCGTGCAACATATACTTTGCCGTGACTATCGCACATTTATCTATGCCGCCTTTCTCGTCTTTACCGATTTTTACGTTAAATTCAATATCGGTTCCGTCTTCAAATATTTCAGCCAACTTTTCTTTCGTATCTACCACGCTAAGAAAATCCTTAGTGGTTTCTCTGTCGTGTTCGGGATACTCCAAAAACTTCGACTGTCCGTCCATAAATACGCTTTCTTCACCGCTGTCGGCGTAACTTTCGAGTATGGAAATGATACTTTCGTATAATTCTCTGAATTCGCGCATTTCGTTTTCTATCAGTTTATCCGGCGACTTAACCTGATTCACCGTCTTGCCGGCGAATATCTTGTTTATCATGGCGTTCGCGTCTATAATATACTGAGAGTCGACCGCGTTATGCAACGTAATTACCTTATCTCGGATTATTCCGCTGTCGGTGATAATGACTACGAGTACGGTATGTTCGTCAAGGTCAATAAGTTTGATTTCTTTCAAAATCACTTTATTGATGTTCTTCAAAACAATTACCGAAGTGTAGTTCGTCACGTCGCTGATTACTTTAGCCGTACGCCTTACGATGTCTTCGATTTCGTTGAATCTGTCGTTGAACGCATTTTCGATGAACGCAACTTCTTTCTTCGATAACGGATGCCTTTCGACAAACTTCTCTACGTAAAGATTATACGCTTTCTTCGACGGTATGCGACCTGCGGAAGTATGGGGCTGAATCAAATAACCCATTTCTTCCAACGCCGACAATTCGTTACGGATAGTAGCAGAACTTATATCGTCGAAATGCTTTGATTTGATTTCGCCGGAAGATATGGGCGAAGCGCTCGTAATGTATTCGTCTACGACCGCTTTCAATATCTTCTGTTTACGTTCAGACAACTTTTCGATGCTCATTTTCTCCACCGTGTTGGCACTTTGGTTCTTTGTTTGTTAGCAGTCACATCTTTTGATTGCTAACGCTATTATAACACTATTGTATCCGTTGTCAAGCGTTTTATACAAATTATTTTTGCAAATTAAAAAATTTTTTACAAGCGTCCTGAGAAGCTAGTCCTTTATTCCCGCCTTCTCCGCGACTTACTTCGGTTCCGTCAACGTGTAAAGCCACCTGAAAATACGCAGAACCTGCATTATGTTGTTCGTTAATTAAAATTATTTCGGGTTTTTTGCCGTTTTTTGCACAATATTCCCAAACTCTTGATTTATAATCGGAGTTATTCCCCATCCCTATCTTGGACTTCAAATGATGTAAAATAAAGTTTTCCGCTTCGGTCAGATCTTCGTCGTTGTCGATGACTATCGCACCGATTATCGCTTCGAAAATATCGCAATTCGATTTTCTCGAATGTAAAATGTTTTCTTCCGCATTACCCGCGCCTACGCGCACGAACTTCATTATATCCATGTCCGCTACGACCGACGCTATCGTAGTTCTGTCTACCACATTAGCTCTTATTTTCGTAAGTTTACCTTCGTTGTAATTAGGAAAAGTTTTGTATAGATACAGTCCTACGATATATCCGAGAACAGCGTCTCCCAGAAATTCAAGGCGTTCGTAATCGGTGGCGTTTTTATGCTCGTTCACGAAAGAAGAATGGGTAAACGCCCGAACGAGTAATTCCTTGTTCTTGAACGTATACCCTATTTTATTTTCTATTTCGTTAATGTCGTTATTACTTAACACTTAATTCCTCACCGATTTTTTCTATAATTCCACTATCGACCATATTTTTAGCCTGCAAAACAGAATTACATATTGCTTTCGCCTTAGAGCTGCCGTGACTCTTTACGACTATCTTCTGTAAGCCGAGCAAGACCGCTCCGCCGTTGTCGTTATAATCCATTTTCTTCTTAACGCCCTTGAAGACGGGTTTCAGCAATAAATATCCGAGTTTCGCTCTGAGTCCACCCTTCATAATTCCGTCTTTTATAAGACCGAACATACCAAGAGCCGTTCCTTCGCTTGCTTTCAATGCGATATTTCCCGAAAAACCGTCGCTGACCACTACGTCGTAATCGCCGCTCAGAATTTCTCTCGCTTCCATGTTTCCTACGAAGTTTATGCCCGCTTCTTTCAACATAGGGAAGGCTTCCTTATTAAGAGTATTTCCTTTCTTGTCTTCCGTTCCGTTGCTTAAAAGACCTACTTTGGGCGACTCAACGCCATAAACGCTTTTCATAAATGCGCTTCCCATCTTCGCAAACTGAACCAGGTTTATTGCTTTCGGTTCGGTGTTTGCTCCGCAGTCTATAAGAAGAACGTTCCTGTCGGTGACCGTAGGCAATACCGGACTCAATGCGGGACGGTTTATACCTTTAATTCGTTTTAATAATAAAACCGCACCCGTAAGAACGGCTCCGGTGCTTCCCGCCGAAACGAAGGCTTTTGCGTCGGGATCGGAGTTAAGATATTCGTACGCTTTGACTATTGACGAATCGGGCTTGTTTCGCACGGCGTCCACGGGACTTTCGTCGTTCGTGATTACTTCCGTAGCGTCGAGCACAGTAATTCTCGCTTCGTCAAGTGCGTTTTCTTTTATATACGCGTCGATTACGTCCTTTTTACCGCAAAGAACCAATTCGAAACCGGATTCTTTTTCGAGAGCCGCTTTCGCACCGTTAAGAATCTCTTGCGGGGCGTTATCTCCGCCAAATACGTCCAATACTATTTTCATTTTTCCTCCGATTTTTTATACAAGAAATAGAGGAATGCTATTCCTCTATTTCAAAAATTGTTTTCGATATACGATTATTACTTGTCTTCTTTCGTGGTTACTACGGGTTTTCCGTCGTAGTATCCGCATTTCGGGCAAACTTCGTGGCTCTTTTTGAGTTCGTGACACTGCGGGCATTCGGACAAATTGAGCGGAGCGAGTTTCCAGTTAGCAAAACGAGTATTTCCTCTTTGTTTGGATATTTTAGACTTTGGTACTGCCATTGCGCGCCTCCTGTATTCCTGTTAATTCATTAACTATGCTTGTTAATTATATAGATTTATAAGTCTTTTGTCAACTTAATTAAACCTTATTTTTCTTATTTTGCGGTAAGACGTACTGCGTCTCTCGCAATAACGAGTTCTTCGTTGGTCGGAATGATTACTACTTTGACTTTACTGGTCGGTTTGGACAATTCGGTAACCTGTCCTCTCACTACTTTTTTGTTTTTGTCAAAATCAAAATCTATGCCGAAACATTCGAGTCCTTTCATTATGTGTTCGCGACCATAATCGCTGTTTTCTCCTATACCGCCGGTAAACACGATGCAGTCGAGTCCGCCCAACGCCGCATAATAACTACCGATATACTTACGGATACGATAAGCGAACATATCGGTGGCAAGAATTGCTTTTTCGTCGCCTTTAAGAGCTTCCCTTTCTACGTCGCGGAAATCGCTGTAACCGGTAAGTCCCTTAAATCCACTTTCCTTATTCAGTACGGTAAGAACTTGTTCTGCGTTAAGATTTCTGCATTTAGCCATAAATTCTACTACCGCGGGATCAAGATCTCCGCTTCTCGTCCCCATAACGAGGCCTTCAAGTGGGGTAAGCCCCATCGTTGTGTCGATACACTTGCCGTCTTTTATCGCACATAAAGAACTACCGTTCCCTAAGTGGCAGGTTATTACTCTGCTCTTATCGGTTCCGAGATATTTGGCTACTTCGCCGGCAACGAATTTGTGACTTGTGCCGTGGAAACCGTATTTTCTTATTTTAAATTCTTCATAATCCTTATAAGGGATAGCGTACATATACGCGTATTTGGGCATGGTCTGATGGAACCCCGTATCGAATACCGCTACCATGGGAGTATTGGGCATAACTTCCTTACAGGACTCTATGCAAGCAATGTTCGCAGGCATATGAAGGGGGCCGAGAACGGAATTCTTTTTGCAGATACGAATAACTTCGTCGTCGATTACGACGCTGTCTTTGAAGTCTTCACCCGAGTGAAGAACTCTGTGCCCTACCGCATTAATTTCACTTACGTCTTTTATTACGCCGTATTCCCTGTCTGTCAACGCTTCGATAACGGTTCTTAGTGCGTCGGTATGATTTTTGATTTCCTTATTGATTACGAGTTTTTCTTTGCCTACGGTCTGATGCGAGAGATTAGAACCTTCTGAGCCTATTCTTTCAACCAAACCTTTGCAAAGCATGGCTTCGTTAGCCATATCGATAATCTGATATTTAAGGGAAGAACTTCCTGCGTTTACTACCAAAACTTTCATGTCTATCTTTATCCTCCGTTATTAGCACTGCAAAGACGTCACGGCAACTACTCCGACAACGTCATCCACCGAGCAACCGCGGCTTAAATCGTTTACCGGACGAGCAAAGCCCTGGCAGATAGGACCTACAGCTTCCGCACCCGCAAGACGTTGTACGAGCTTGTATCCGATATTACCCGCTTGCAAATCGGGGAATATAAGAACGTTCGCCTTACCTGCTACGCTGCTGCCGGGAGCTTTAAGTCTGCCCACGCTCTCTACGAGCGCAGCGTCCGCCTGTAATTCTCCGTCCGCACACAGTTCTGGTGCTTTTTCATTGACTATTTTTGTAGCAGAAGCTACTTTATCCACCAAATCGTGTTTCGCACTGCCCTTGGTCGAGAAGCTGAGAAGAGCCACTTTGGGTTCTTTTATTCCCGCTATCTTTCTTGCGCTTTCCGCACTCGCTATCGCTATGTCGGCAAGTTGTTCCGCGGTAGGCAAAGGATTAACGGCGCAGTCGCCGAATACGAGTACTCCGTCTTGTCCGTATTTACTGCCGGGAGCGTTTTCGGGCATGCTCATAACAAAACAGCTCGAAACGGTCGCTACGCCGGGTTTAGTCTTTATTATCTGCAATGCGGGACGCAATACATCGCCCGTGGACCTTATAGAACCTGCTACCATTCCGTCTACGTCGCCGTTCTTTACCATAAGAGCGCCGTAGTAAAGGTTGTCACCCATAACGAGTTTTTCGGCAAGTTCTGGAGTCATACCCTTGGCTTTACGAAGTTCGTACAATAAATTTATGTACTCGGCGGTCTTTTCGCTAGTGAATGGGTCAATAATATCTATTCCTTCCAACTTTCCGCCTGCTCTTTCTTCAATGACGTCTTTTCTACCGATTAAAGTTATTTTCGCTATCTTGTTTTCGGTAATTTTTTTTGCTGCGTTGATAATTCTCAATTCTTCGCCTTCGGCAAGAACTATATGTTTGTACAGCTCTTTCGCCTTAGCATAAACCTGTTCCATCAGTTTAGACACGGTGCCCTCCCAAAAAACGCTTTATTTTTATGAATTAATATATTATAATAAATATATTCCGTAATGTAATTATACACTTTCTGCGGAATAAATCAAGCATTGGGAGAACGCGAAATTAAAAAAATGAAAACCGTTGCCATAATATGCGAATACAACCCGTTTACGAACGGACATTTATACCATCTTCAAAAAGCAAGAGAAGATACGGGAGCAGATACCGTAATATGCGTGATGAGCGGAAGTTTTACTCAACGCGGAGAAGCTGCCGTTTTGGATAAGTACCAAAGAGCAGAAATAGCCGCGAGAATGGGTGCGGATATGGTAATAGAATTGCCGCTCCTTTACAGTATTTCCCCCGCCGACAACTTCGCCTTCGGAGCTATCAAAATAATTTCCGTCTTACCCGGAATAGAATATCTCAGTTTCGGCAGCGAATGCGGAGAAACCGAACCGCTCGTAAAGACGGCGAGATTTCTCGAAAACGAACCGCAGGAATATAAAGACCTGCTCGCTTCGTTTCAAAAAGAAGGCTATTCTTTCCCTAAGTCGAGAAGTCTCGCTCTTGCCGAATACGCAAAGAGCAACCCCGAATATTCCGACGTAGCCGAAATTTTGGATAAACCCAACAACGCCCTTGCCATAAGCTACGTTCAAGCTCTCGACGCGCAGGGCTTAACGAATATCAAACTTCATACGGTGAAGAGAGAAAGCGACTACAACAGCGACGATATATCTTCGCCCTATCCGTCCGCTACGGCTATTCGCTCCGCCATACTCAGAGAAGAATTAAATAAAGTGAAAGATAAAGTTCCGCCTTTGTGTTATAACTTTCTGAAAGACATAAAAACGAGCGGCACGCCTTTGGGTGATATGTGCCTTTTCAAACTGAAAGACATGAGCGGATACGATTTGGAACATTACTATGACGTAAACGGCGGATTGCATAACCGCCTTAAACTTGCCGCAATGAACGCCGTAACGTACGAACAATTTCTCGATAACGCAAAAACTAAAAAGTACACTATGGCAAGATTAAAAAGATTGTCTTTGTACGCCCTTTTTGATATTACACAAAAGTTTTACGACGAATCGTCGACGTTACCCCCTTATGTTTACGTCCTGGCAATGCGTCGCGACAGAAAAGATATTCTTACAGAATTAAACAAGACCTGTAGCAACGTTCTCGTTAAGTATTCCGACATAGACAAAGTGGATAAATCTCTCCGTGCAATGATTAAGTTGGATTTCAAGGCGCAAGGAGTACTTTACATTATAAACAGAAGCACCTACTTCAACAGAAAAATGATTTTAGTTTAGTTTTTCTTAAAAACTTTACTGATCGGAGGTCCTTTTATGAGCATGAGCAATCATTGGTGGGTAGGAATAATCGTATTTTTATTCTTCGCTTCGCTGACGGTTCACGTCTTTTTATTGAGAAACAAACCTAAACTTTCCTACGCAATAGCTTACAGTATCGCACTTTTCTTGTTAGTATATAAAATCGGCGAATATATCTATTGGCAAGCTATCGGCGAACATATGAAAATACCCGTGGAATTCTCCGCGTTAAGCTACTTCGTATTTGCGATAACCGTAGTTTCCCGCACGAAAAAAGCCGAACAGTTCGGCACGTTCGTCGGAGTTCTTACCGGCTTAATGTATTCCGTAAGTTTTTGGGTGTCACCCCAAAGTTTTTTTATCGGATATAGAAACGATTTTCTTATTTACGATGGCGTTGCTTAACCACCACATGCTTTACTTCGCGGCGATGCTTATATTGCTTAACGTAAGGCATTATTCCTATAAAAACTGTTGGATACAGTTGGTCGGTATCGGCGCGATGGTAGGCTATTCGTGGCTAATCTATTGCCTTACTCCCTACGCCTCGCTTTACGGTAAGCCTATAATAATTCAGATTTGCGACGGTTCTATTTTGTCCTGGCTCAACCTTACGGCTTTATCGGGCGGACAAGTAGCAATATACGTAGTGATATGCTCTATTATACTTTGTGGACTCATTGTCGCATTCTATGCGGCGAATAACGCCATGGCAAAACGCCGGACCAAAAACGATTTACCCGAAAACTATCGTCCCGAAAAGTGGCTCGATATTTATAAAATTAAATAAATTGACTAACTTAATTGCTTAACCTTACCGTTTACGCTTCGGGACGTCGACTTGCGGATATATTTAGCGTGTCGAAGCGAAACGGATATTTTATTACTTTTCAAAACATTGCACGATAATATAGAAATAGCTTCCTATTACCATTCTCGCAAATTCAAATGCTAAAGCCGTTATAAACAAGAATTGGCTTATACAATCGCCTGATAATCTTGTAATATACTATCTTCACGACGTCAAACGAGATAACTTTGTCACAAAAAAGCGTTGCCTATCGACAACGCTTTTTAATTTAGCTTTTCGCGATATTATTTTTGCTTAGCGGTCTTTACGCGTAAACCGTAGTACCACTTCTTGATACGCAAGAAGAGATTTTTCCACCAACCCGCATAGGTAAGCGTCATAGGTTGAATCCTGCGTGCTTTCTTGCCCACTATGATATCGTAAACCACGTAGATATAATACAATACCATCGCCAAAGCAAACGCGCTGAATACGTAAATCGTCGCCGTCGTATATCCAATATAATAGATACCTTCGGTCGTGTACGTATAAAGCAATTCGCCGATAGACACGTTTACGAACGACAATACGGAGAACGCAATAAACGAGAAGAATACGCGCTTTTCCTTATTCATAATCGCATAGATTAACATTAGAGCCAAACTCATAAGCATAACTTCGGGACTCATGTTGTTAGCGAACATATACGCCATGTTGATAAACGCCGTTCCGAGCAACACGAGATCCATTCTGTTCTTGTACTTGAAGTATCCTACCGCTACGAGAGCCAGCATGAACGCCACGAAGATAATTGATACCACCAAGGATTCGGTAGAAACGGAACCGAAGTTGTTTCCGAGAAGAGCCTGGAAGTTGAATGCGTTTATGGTGTAAGACAAGTCTTTCGCCACGATGTTCCAATATTTAACGACGCAAGCAAACGCCTGTCCCGCTTTAATCTGATTTATATCGAAAGGAACGTTGAGTGCGTAGAACAAACCGAAACCGAGTACGGCAGCCACAGCCATGGGAATACGAACTTCTTTTCTGTTAATCGCCTGCTGTATGGAGTAGCATATTACTATGGGCACAAACAGTAACGATGTCCAGGAGCAAAGAAATGCAGCAAAGTATGCGGCAGCCACTCCGTAGTAATTGTTCTTCAAAATAAAGTAAACGGTAAGCACGATAAAGAATACATTAATACTTTCCGCAAATCCCCACAATGCGCTGAACCCGAACGTAATCGGCAATATAGCGTAAAGAACCGACATAACAGAAGCTCCTACGTTACCGACTTTCTTTTTCAGCATTATATATATAAGGATAACGGTACCTACGTCAGCTAAAGAAGCGAACAACTTGACAAAGAACACGGTAGCCAGATAGGGATTGCTCTTTTCGAATATTCTTCCGAGAAGTCCTACAAGGCCGAGAATGTACAAAAGCAAAGGATTACTTCCTACCGCCATAAAGGTGTAGCCGTTGTCGGAGCAGAACTTTCCTAAAGATTCGGAAAGATATACCGTGCCGTATTTAGCTATAAACAACGCCTGAGAAGCGTATCCTTCGACGGTGTAGCCCATGTTAGCGTGCAATTTAGTACCCGCAAGACATACGGTCAGCAAATCAATAAGAAGCCTGATTAAGAACGTTACGCCCGCTACGAGAACGATTCCCAACCACTTGCTGTCGGTAAGTTTAGCCAAGAACTTGCATTTATGTCCGGTGTAGTCACCGTTGAACGACATGTTTCTTTGGAACATTACGTAAGCCGCATATCCGAGCAAAGCTATCGCAACCGCGCCGAGAACCACCCAAACTATATTCTTGCTTCCCGCTTCGTTATAGGTGTCGCTTTCGAAAGTAAGGTATTTGCCGTAACCTTCGGCTTCCGATTTCGGAACCTGCATAATTTTGAAACTACTTAAAGACACGTTGCTTACGCTTACCGGGAATTCTTCGTTACCTACGTGAATAGCAATAGTGGTCTTCTTTGCGGAAGTCGTCTTGAAATATAACTTACCGGTGGTTTCCGAAGAAGCAATACTGCGGTGCTGAACTGCGTTTTCGCCGGTATTGAAGTCTTCGTCTTCCAATATGGAAACGTAAAGACCGTCGTAACCTTTCGCTCCGAAAGAACTGAAAGAGCTTGCGGTGAACTTATATTCTATAAGGTAATAGGAATTGCTTTTGAGCGTAACTTCCTGAGCCGCCTGCGCCCACCCTGCAGAAGTGGTGGTGATCTTCAATTTGCCGTCGGTGATGGAAAATACAGAATCCACCGAGTAATCGTTACCGGCGGTCAAGGTCCAATCCTTCTTCAACGATGAAAGATCTGAGTAAGCAAAAGTATCATTTTCTGCCGTTTTCGCAAGGTTTCCTTCCGATACGCAACCGGTAAGAAGGAATACGCATATTGCTACGACGGTGAGTAACAGTACTATTCTTTTTTTCATTATAAATACCCCTTTATAAACGAATACAACCATTCCGCAAAAAAGGAACGGTTGTCATTCGCGATTATAAACTGAAATTTTAGCGACCGATTTGTTTAATCTTAGCAGCCTTACCGGTACGGCCTCTCAAATAATAGAGTTTAGCTCTTCTTACTTTACCGCGTCTTACTACTTCGATGTGGTCGATTTTGGGCGTGTGCAACGGGAACGTTCTTTCAACGCCGACGCCGCTTGCCAGACGTCTGACGGTAAAGGTTTCTCTTATAGAACCGTTTCTGCGAGCGATACAAACTCCTTCGAACGCTTGAAGTCTTTCTTTCGTTCCTTCGATAACCTTAACGAATACCTTTACGGTATCGCCTACTCTGAATTCGGGGATGTCAGTTCTTAACCCCTCTTGTTCGATAACATCAATAATGTTTGCCACGACTTACCTCCGTTTTTCATCAACAACATTCGTACAGGCTTGTGATTTGCGCAACAAAAAACAAAACTAAAATCTAAAAATACGATGCGCTCCTGCATAGGACTGTTGCAAGTCTTTAATATAATAACAAATATAACGTTTTTTTACAAGTGATTTTACATAAAAAATGCGACGAATAGCTTAATTTTTATCGGTGAAATCAATTATTTCGACTTAAGTTATCACCAATGCGCCATAAACGCGTCTTCGATATGGTCTATATTGCCCCTGAATACGGCTATTGCGTCGTATCTGTACTTTTCGCAAAAAATTTTATGAGTCGACAAATAGAGTCTGCTTGCCCTTACCACTTTGCTTATTTTTGCTTTCGTAAAGGTTTCAAACGGGTGCCCGAATACGTTATCGCTGCGAGTCCTTACTTCCACGAACACGAGCGTGTTGCCGTATTTTGCGACGATGTCGAGTTCTCCTACGTTCGGAAAGTTTACGTTGGTGTCAATAATTTCGTATCCTTTGCTTTCCAGATATTCTTTCGCCGCTACTTCGCCTTTTACACCTTCTGCGTATTTATCCATATTTCGCTTCTTTACAGAAAGTTTTTTATAAAACTCATTCTGTGTATCGGACACGGTCCGTATTTTTTTATAGCTTCGATGTGAGCTTTCGTGCCGTAACCTTTATGTTTGTCAAACTCGTATTCGGGATATTTTTCGGCGTACTCCGTCATCAGTCTGTCACGACTTACTTTCGCGAGTATCGACGCCGCGGCGATGGAATAACTCAGTGCGTCGCCGTGAATAATTGCCTTATACGGTACACCGAAATCGTGCTTTACGGCGTCCACAAGCAAATATTGCGGAAACGGGAACAAAGAATTAACAGCTTCCGTCATAGCCTTTTTCGTAGCGTTAAGAATATTTATTTCGTCTATGACGTTTTCGTCTACTTTTATAATCGAATGGCATATAGCCTTTTCTTTTATCCTGTCGAAAAGCATTTCTCTCTTCTTTTCGGTAAGCTTTTTCGAATCGTCCACGCCGTCTATTATATCCGTCAAGTCCATAATGCAGCACGCCGCCGTCACGGGTCCCGCAAGCGGACCGCGCCCCGCTTCATCTGTCCCGCAGACGATATTATAGCCCTCGGTATGGCAGAGAGCCTCGTATNNCACGCCGTTATTTAACAGCTCTTTTTCGTACGCAAGATTATTTACGGATTGTTTCATCGTATTTATCCAAAATCACTTTGCCGAACGCCTGTTTTCTGAAATCGGTGATTATCGCTTTCGCCGCACGTTCGTAATCTATCTCTCCGCCTCTGATAAGGTATCCCCTTTTCTTGGCTATGTTCTCGAGATTTTCATTCATATCGTCGGACAGCTCGGATAAATTATATCTCTTTTTTAACGCTTCCGCGTCGTACGAAACCATAAAAGATATTATTTCGCGACTCAATTCGGATATATCCAATATATCTTCTTTGATACTGCCGATTATAGCGAGATTAGTCGCTTTTTTCTGATCGGCAAAGTCGGGATACAACGTTCCCGGCGTGTCGAGCAAATCGAGATACGGGTCTATGCTCACCCACTGTTTGCCACGGGTTACTCCCGGTTTATTGCCAGTTAAGGTGCGGCTTTTACCGATAATGCTGTTAATAAGAGTGCTTTTACCGCAGTTCGGCACGCCAATTACCATTGCTCTTATAGTTTTCTTTACACCTTTTTGTTTATATTTTTCCAATATATCGGAATTTAATTCCTTTAACGCCGCGATAAATTTTTGCGTTCCGCCCTTAACGGTGGAATTAGCGGTTATACATTTATTTCCGCCTTTTTCAAAATAGGCTTTCCACTTAGCCGCTTCTTCCTGCGGCACTAAATCTATTTTGTTAAGGACGTACAGCCTCGGACGAGAACCTATTATCTCGTCGAAAGCGGGATTGACGGAAGACAACGGAGCTCGTGCGTCCAGAACATATACTACGCTCTGCACGAGTCCCATCTCTTCTTTCATCATTCGCATCGCTTTGGTCATGTGACCGGGAAACCAATGTATAAACATATCTTTCTATACCACTATAAATAACGTCACAATAAATCGGGACGTTTTTCTTTCGTTATTATTTCGCTTTGATTTTTACGCCATTTTGCGATTTCGGCGTGATTCCCGCTCAACAATACGGGCGGAACGGAAAGTCCCATGAATTCGGGCGGTCTTGTGTAATGCGGATATTCGAGATACCCTTGCGAAAAGCTCTCTTCGTCGGTTGACGCTTCGCTCCCCAACACGTCGGGGATATATCTTGCGACGGCGTTTATTACTACGAGAGACGCAAGGTCGCCGCTTGTCAGAACGTAATCGCCTATCGAAAGCTCCATATCCACGTCCAAATCGATAATCCGTTGGTCTATCCCTTCGTAGCTGCCGTTTATTAGCATTATGTTTTCTACGGACGCCAATTCGGTAACGACGGATTGTTCAAGTTTTTTCCCTTTAGGACTTAAATAAATTCTTAA
>DJPE01000003.1:5529-14240 GCA_002439705.1 Christensenella sp. UBA6420 | reverse complement strand
TTACCACTTGGCTATGGCGCCATATCCACTCTGGAGTTTAGTAAAAAGTTGGAGCGGGAGACGGGATTCGGACCCGCGACATTTGCCTTGGCAAGGCAACGCTCTACCACTGAGCCACTCCCGCAAACTTTCTTATATTCCGCAAAGTACGTTGCCGTTGCTTTGCTTTAATATAATACCAAACTACTCAGGAAATTGCAAGAGATTTACAACAGTTTTTCAAAAAAATTTTTATTCCGTCGCAATCCCTTTCATTCGTACTTAATATTGCCGTCGGCGTCGATAAAAATCACGTTTTCTATTTTCATTTCGGCGGCGAATTTGGTAAAACTATCTTTCTCTGCCTTGTATGTTACCGTAACTTTAAGACCTTCTTCTATAAGCCCGTTCTTTAATCTATATGCCGCTTTAAGGGCGTTTATTCCGTCGGCTACCCCTATCGCCACGTCGAAATCGTTTTCGTTCTCTCTGAGTTCCGGCTTTATCGAAAGAATATAATCGGGATAGAGTCTTAGGCTTACAACCCTTTTTACCCTTCCGTCGGCAAAGTAATCGTGTCTTCCGCCATCTATAATCTTATTGCCCGCGACGTCGCACAGTAAGAACGTAACGCCGTTGTCGTAGAAATTGCCCGTGTAAGCAAGGTCGAAAGTCACGTTGTCGGTAAATCCGTACTCTCCCAGTATCTTGGACAGCTCGAAAAGGGATATAAGCCCGTCTACGCTTTGCTTGTTGGTTATTTTCTCGGCGGCGGTTCCTATCACGCTCACGCCGCCCTTTACCGCGGCTATTTCCTGCAACAGTTTTATCGCGGAATAATCTTCTTCGGAATAAATATTCCCCGATAAATACCTTTTTATATCCGCTTTCGATACTGTTTTGTTAAGACAGCTTTCAGCGACGCCCTGCAATACTTTTGTGTTCCCTAAGCGTATCTCGCCCACCGGAATACCGAGTTTTTCCATAATCTTTACGCCTACGGTGATGAGTTCTGCTTCCGCTTCCACACCGCCCACGCCAGCCAAAAGCGCGGCGAAAGTAAGTTCGTTTCTGTTCTCTCCGAAAAATTTATAACTTTCGCAACAGCCGTATATTCTTCCGTATTCGCTTTCCGCCGACTGCAAAAGTGCCGTCACAGCGTCTTCCGCAAGACTCAATACGCTTCCGTCACTGTCAATAAACTTTATTCTGTCGTCGTAACTATCCCGCGGAAAACTCGATTTTGCGTCGTAAACTGTAGCAATATATCCTTCTCTGAAACCAGACGGAATAAGGACAGAACTTATCTTTTCTATAAGTTTTTTTCGGTCGCCGACGGTCTTTACGTCGCGTTTAACAAATCCTCTCGATAAAGTCATTTTACACCTCCTCGACGGTTTCTTCGCCTACGAGATACTCTGCGTAGGCTTCCCATGTCGCAGAGTAGCTACTCATAGCCGACGCTTTAATATGGATGCGCATACCTTCGATTATTTCGAAAGGTCTGTCTTCTCTGCCTATACTTACGGCGATTTCTCCCTTGACGAATATATCTTTAAGTTTTACGCAACCTTCGAACGTTTTGTCTTCGAGTTTTTTAAGTCCTGCGGGCAAGGTTATTTTTTCGAGTGAAGAACAGTTTTTGAATGCGCCCGTAGCAAGACTCAGACCGTCGCACTCGCCCGTAAACACGATTTCTTTTAAGGAAGTACAGTTTTCGAACGCTCCGCTTTCTATCGTCTTTACACTTGCCGGAAGGACGATTTTTTCAAGGTTGGTACAGCCCTTGAATGCGTCTTTGCCGATAACGCTCACGGAAGAACCCGACGCAAAATAAACTTCGGTAAGCTCGGCGTGACCTTCGAACGCACCCGCTCTGCGATATTTACCGTTTACCTTATCTTCTATATACTCGTCGCCGTTTCTCGAATGAGTGCCGTTTATTTCGTCGCGTATCCAACCGCTTCCGATTGCGGTGACTTCTCCGCCGCCCTGCGACTTGATTATTACTATTTTGTTGTCTTTTTCGCCGACGTAAAGTTCTATTACCTTGCCGTCGCCGTCGGTTGCGGTCTGGAACGAATCGCCGTTACTGCCGACGGAATTGTCGATACATTTAGCGTACAACGTTATATCGTCGGTAAGAACGTACGGATAAGTAACGGCGTTGGTTAACCCTTCGTCGAAGTACCAACCTACGAAAATGTAGCTTCTGTCTTCGTACGTTTTTGTGGATACCTGTTTTTCTTCGTACAGAGCGTACAGGCTTTCTTCCGCTATCGGTTCGCCTTCTTCTTCCTTTACCGCATAAGTTACTTTATATTCGGTAATTACTTTCACAAGGTCGTACTGAACGTACCAACCTTCGTCGAGTCTGTACATATCCCTTAAATCTTCGGACGGAATGATTATATACTTTGCGGTAAGTTTTGCCGACTCTTTCATTACCGGCGGAACCGTACCTAAAATCGTAATCGTCCATTCTGCGAAAGTCACGTTATCTACGTTTGCGAAAGCTCCGTCTTCTATCGAAAGAACGTTACTGCCTATCGCCACGTCAAATACCGCACTGCCGTCGAACGCGCCTTTATTTATTACCTGAACTTCGTTGGGAATATAAACGCGTTTTGCGGTCGTTCCGTTATATTTTACGAGAGTGTTTGATATTATTATAAACTCTTCTCCGTTTCTTATCTTGTCGTTATACCACTGCGTGCCGGTCATAACGTCGTCGCCCACGAAATTTATCGACGACGGGAAGTTGATTTCGGAAAGGTTTGTACAGCCGAAGAACGCTCTCGAATTTACATTCCTTATCGCGCTGTTTTCACCGAAAGTAACTTTCTTTATTCTCGAATTGCCTTCGAATGCACCGTTGTAGATAGTAGTCACGTTGTCGGGGATTACTATATAGGTGTCGTAACCTTCATATCCTATAAGTATATTGCCGAGGACGACGAAACCGTCTTCGCCCGTGGTATAACCTACGTCTTTAAGCGCGTTGTCTCCGATGGACGAAAGAGTGCTTTCGTTGACGTAGAACATGGTAAGGGAAGAGCAACCGTAAAATCCGTAATCGCCGATACTCTCAAGAACTCCGCCTCTGTTGTTGAAATAGTACAAGGACGAGCAGTTATAGAAAGCGTATTCGCCGATACTGACGAGCGCGCTGCTACCGCCGAAAGCGACTTCAAAAAGCGAAGCGCAACCGCTGAAAGCGTACGCGCTTATGGAAGTAAGTTTGCTGCCCTTAGCGAAAGTCACATTATTAAGACCGCTGTTTTCAAAGGCGTGCGCACTTAGCGTCGTGGTTTCCGCAGGTATCTCTATGGATTTGAGCATGCTGCATCCGGCAAAAGCGTATTCGCCGATATAGGCAAGGCTTTTTGCCAGAGTAAGGTCTATTTCGTAAAGAAATTTCGCATTGTAGAACGCTCTGTCCTGAATGTAATTTACGTTACTTCCGCCGGCATAAAGGACGACTTCTTCGACGTAAGAATTTTCAAATGCACTTTCGCCTATATTCGTCACGCTCTGCGGAATATAAACTCTTCTTAATGCGGTATTGCCGGCGAAAGCTCTTTCTCCTATGCTTATCACACCGTTATATACATGTAACGAAGTAGTGGTCGCATTGCCGTTATACTTATACAGAACACCGTTTATAATCACGCACGGATCGACGTAAGAACCGAGCCACAGCGTACCGTCGAACGCGTCGTAAGCTATGCTCGACAGATTTTTGCAGCCTTCGAAATTAATTTCCGACAGAACCGAACACTCCTTGAACGCCTTATATCCTATCGACAAAAGGTTTTCGGACAGGACTATCGTTCTTAACTTCGTACAGCCGTAGAATACGTCGTCGTCAAGTTCGGTAATCGTATCGGGCAGAACCGCTTTAACGATATATCCGTTATCCTTAAATGCGCCTTTGGCTATCTTTTTCACGTTGTCGGGGATACTGATTACGGCAGATTTGCCTTTATACTTAATTAAGAAGTCATCGATTATGACGAAATCTCCGTTGTAATTATCGTACCACGCAGTGCCTTCGAACGCATCTTCGCCTATCTTTATAAGATTAGACGACCACGAACCGTCGAAGTTCCTTGTGTGAGGCAATTCGATATTTATTATGTTTTTGTTGTTCCTGAACGCTCCGTCGTCGATTATCTGAACGGCTTTGCCCATGTATGTATCGGGAATAATTACGTACTTGTCACTGCCTTCGTATCCCGCGACGGCGTATGTTCCGTCTTCGGTAAGACGATAAACTATACCCGTAGAACTTGCGCTTACTCCTATCCATTTAGCGTACACCGTTTTGTCTTCGGTAAGCTTCATCGGGAATTCCGCAGGCGAAGTGAACTCTTCGTCGGTAAACCAACCGGCAAAACGCAAACGGGAAGTATTGTCTACTTCGTGTGCGTCGACGATGACGACTCCCCTTGCCTGGAAGCTGTCCGTCGCATCTATTCTGTAAGTAAGGGTAAATAATTCGGTGTCGTTATAGACTACTTCGACGCCTTTTCCGAAAGCGTCTGCCGCTACGTCGAGTCCCGCATAGTCTTTAATGGTAGAAAAACTTACGAGAGCGAGTTTTCCGCAGGAATTGAACGCCCCGGAAGCTACTTTACGAATCGACGACGGGAATTTTATTTCACGAATACCGTCGCAGAATTGGAATGCTTTGCCGTCGACGGTTTTTATTTTGTCGCCCGCAAAACTTACGCTCGTAATTTCGCCGTGGTTGACAAAAGCGTCCGCAGCGATGAATTCCACGTTTTCCGGGATAGTAACTTCGGCGGCGAACCCGGTAAACTTAACGAGTACGCAACCTACGATAAGGAATTCTTCGTCGGTTCTTTCGATAAAAGCAGTGTTTTCGAATACCGCTTTTCCGAAATACTGCACGTCGGTCATATTTGCTCCGCCCCTTATATATTTCAATGCGGGGCAGTCTGCGAAAGCATAGTCGCCTACGGACGTCAAGGTGTCGTTGAAGGTGACGTCGGTCACGTTAGCCATATTCGAGAAAGCTCTTTCGCCTATCTCTTTAAGGTCGGACGGCAAATAAACTTTCGTGGCAAAGTCGTCGCCGTAGAAAGCATAATCGGCTATCGCCGTAACGGATATATTTCCGAGCGTGGACGGGATATAAAGGTCTTCCGTCACCTGACGGGAACCGAGTATTCTTATGCCGTCTTTCGATACGACGGAGCCGTTAGCCGCCGTTTCGGTATAGGAATAAATTTCGTAAATAAAATCGTTCTCGAAGTCGCGGATTTGAGTCCAGGTATTCTTGTCGCAAACCGTAACTTTGTCGCCGAACATACTTTCGAGAGCAACTCTGCAATCGTTACTTAACGTAGCGGCGTTAGCTATTATTTCGGGTACGAAGTCGCCGAACGTGCCGCGACTTATGGTCACCGACTCTGCGTCTATAAATACTTTTCTCAAAGTCGGGCATTCGAAAGCTCCTTCTTCTATGACGGTATCTGTTCCGCTTATTACCACCGAGCCTATTCTTACGTATCCGAACGCACCCGATTTAATAACGTTGCAACTCTGCGGCAAGTTTATCTGCGGACTGAACGTACTGCCGTAACCTGCCGTCGCATCCGCTCCGTACAAAGCGGGATAGAGATACAAAGTGGTGAGAGCTGCGTCGTATAAAGCCCCTTCGTATACGGTAAAGTGACTGTTATTGAGAGCGGTGACACCCCTTAACGACTTGCAACCGTAAAACACGGATGAGCCGAGACTCGTAAGAGAACTCGGCAAAGCTATACCGCTGACACCAGTCGCTCCGTAGAAAGCTTTATCATTGATTTCTTCCAATGCAAAAGCGTCGTCGAAACCTATTCTGCCTAATTTCCCGTCGAAAGAAGCGACGGCAAACGATCCTTCGCCTATGCTTACGACCGATTTCGTAATATCTATTTCGGTAAGATTTTTACATTCGGCGAAAGCGTAATCTCCTATATCGACGAGATTATCGTTAAGTCTTATCGAAGTAAGGCTTTCCGCCCCGTAAAAAGCGTACGGTCTTACTTCGGTCACGCTGTCCGGAAGAGCGTAACTCTCGTCTGCCTTTCCTATGGGATAAGCGTACAAAACGGTTTTATCTTTACTGAAAAGAACGTTATCTTCGGTAATAAATATTTCGTTGTCGTCACCGACGGCAAATTCTTTTATATTCTTGCCTTGGAAAGCGCCGTCTCTTATTCCGACGACTTCTTTGATTTCGCCGTCAAAGGATACTTCTTTCGGAATGACGACTACCGTTTCTTCTCCGTCGAAGCCGATTACTTCCACTCCGTCTACGGTAGACGCATATTTTAACCCCTTGTTGCCTTCGTTAATACTTATGTACACCGCTTCGAAAGTGACTTCCGTGTAAATAGTGTACGGGAAATCGACTTTCTTGCCGTTTACTCTCCATTCGACAAACTTATATCCGTCGCGGGACGGTTCGGGCGGATTCTTTATTTCGCTGCCCACGTCGTAAGACACGTTGTGGGAACTGTAAGCCGTGCCGAAACGCATATATCTGAAAGTAGCCTGCACCTGGTCGGCGTCGTAAATCGCGTAGAATTTAAGCCCTTCGGTATTTACGTTCTTCATGGCGTCGGTGTCTTCCCATCTGCCGTTGCTGTAACCTTGCTTTACGGGAATTTCGGGGGCGTAGTCGTACGCGTTGCCGCCGCGGGGAACGTTGACTTCGGAAATAAGTTCTTCTTCGCCGTTTATCTTAGTGTAAAAACCTACTTTGTACGCGTTGGGGGCGTAGACCGCTTCCAACGTAAGGTCTTTCTGCACATTGTCGAAAGTGGACATGCTGCCGGTATCCCTATCGCGCCAACCGATAAAGGAATATCCTTCTTTCGTCGGTAACGCGGGCTGAACCGCTCTTCCGCCGGGAGCCACGTTCTGCGGGTCTCCGAGACGGTTGCCGTCCGAGTCGAGAAACACGACTTTGTACGTGCCGGCCTGCACTTCTCTCAATACGAGCTGGAAATTGATCGTATACTTTCTGTAAATAAGCGTAATGCTGTGAGTGCCTGCCACGCTCAACTTAGCTTTGTCTTCCGCCTTGACCATACTTAAAGTAGCGGGGATCTGAACGGTTTCTCCCGTGACCGTCGAACCGAGTTCGTCGACGGTGTCAAAATACTTTACGTTGAGAATAACTTTGGAAATATCGAAATCTGATACTGTAAATCCGTCGGCTATGCTTGCTTCGTCCACCGTAATAGATTCTATTCTGGAATAGTCTATCGTATCGGTCGACGTACAGCCGATGGCCGTCGCTGCTACAAACACGGCGATGATTGTTATAAGTAAAACCTTCTTAAACTTGCTCATATCGTTATCTCCAAAGTATTTCACGCGCAGGCAAAATAATTATATATAATAATATAACAAAAAGAGATAAAAAAATCAATAGGTAAGTTGAAATTAAAAATCAACTCTTTTCTGATTTCCGCAGTCGTAAATTTTTTCGGCGGCGATTAACTACCCTAACGTCACGTCGGAAAGGGAAAATTCCCGGATAACGTCGTTAATTCTGTCCTTAAACCGCTCTATATCGACGCTTTCTGCACACGCGGAAGCGATTTTTAACGTTTTTGCGGTAACGTATTTAAGAGAACTCGCCCCCGCCTGTTCGAGTCCGAACATTTCTCCGCCCCCGCGTAAAGCGAAATCTTCTTCGGCTATTTTGAACCCGTCGTCGTTGGCGGTAAGCACGTTAAGCCTGTCGCAATCTTTGTCGCTCGTAAGAAAACAATAACTTTGGTCGCCGCTCCTGCCTACTCTGCCCCGCAACTGATGCAACGCCGCCAGACCGAACTTATCGGCGTCCGTTATTATAATAATCGTCGCGTCGGGAACGTCCACTCCTACTTCCACCACGGTGGTCGCCACGAGTACCCTGTATATTCCGTCGCGGAACTTTTCCATAACGGCGGACTTCTCGTCGGCTTTCATCTTTCCGTGCATAAGTCCTATCTTCTCTTTCGGAACGTAGTGCGAAATTTCTTTATACAGTTCTTCGCAGGATTCGCTCTCTATCCCTTCCGCGTCGAAAATCTTAGGGGCAATAACGTAAGTTTTCGTTTCGTCGCAGCGTTTAGCTACGTACCCGAACATATCGGCTCGTTTTTTCGGCGGAACTATCGAAGTCTTGATATTGCCCTTGACTCTTCGGTCTATCGTAATAAATTCGGCTTCGCCGTACGCGGCTATGTACATCGTCCTCGGAATGGGGGTCGCGCTTAAAGTAAGGACGTCGGCGGAAGAACCTTTTTCCACGAGCGAATTTCTTTGAGCCACGCCGAAACGGTGCTGTTCGTCGGCTATCGCCAACGCTAAGTCGGCAAATTTAAGTTTGTCGGAAAAAACGGCGTGCGTACCGATGACGAGATTAAGTCTTCCGTCGGCGGCGGCGGAATAAATTTTCTTTTTTTCGGCGGCGGGCGTACTCCCCAGAATAAGTCCAACGTTAATGCCCGTATCGGCAAACGCTTTGACGAAAAAGCTATAATGCTGCTTTGCGAGAATTTCCGTAGGCGCGGCTATCGCCGCCTGATAACCGTTCCTTATTACGAAAAAGCAAACCATCGCCGCTACGAGAGTTTTTCCGCTGCCGACGTCGCCGCACAGAACGGTGTTCATACGCTCTTCCTTTTTCAGATTATTTACGATTTTTTTAACGGCGGAACTCT
>DJPE01000003.1:0-5505 GCA_002439705.1 Christensenella sp. UBA6420 | reverse complement strand
GCGGAACTCTGCGAATCGGTTGGTAAAAACGGTAAGTTTTTTAACATTTCGCTAAAATCCACCGCCTTGTCGTAACGCCTGTTTTTAGTAGTTTTCCCATTTTCTTTAGCGTAAGCAAAAGCAGCTATTCTTTCGGTGAGTTTTTCTGCGGCTATCCGTTTATACGCTTCTTTTACGTCTTTGCTTTGCGGACAATGAATAGCAAAATAAGCGTCTTTAAGGGGCATAAGTCCGAATTTTCGTTCGTTTTCGTCGTTAATTACGCTGTCTGGAACGAATTTTAGCGCGTCTTTCATTATATTGCGGAAAGAGCCTTGCGGAATTATTCCTTTGGTCGGATATATGGGGCAAATACCCGTAAAACGGTCGTGTTCTTCCGATTTGCAGAAGTTTGGATTTGCCATTTCGAGATTAAAATTGCGGATTTTTATTTTGCCGAAAAATGCGTATTCTTTGCCTATTTCGAGTCGTTTTGAAACGTAGTTCTGATTAAACCAAACGAGCCTTATAAAAGTATTGCCGCTCTTTGCGGTCGCGTTGAAAATCTGTAAAGAATTTTTCTTCCACGGTTGCGACTTGTCGGTGATTACTCCGTCAAACAAACAATAAGACCCGTCTTCGGCGTCCGACAACGGCACGCTCGCCGACAGGTCTATATATTGTTTAGGGAAAAAATCCAGCAATTCTTCCGCCGAATTTATCGACAGAGATTTAAGTTTCGCTTCGACGGCGTCGGCGACGCCTTTAACGCTCGTAAGCGGGGTTTTGCTCATTGCTTATTCCACGCTGATAAGATAGAAATAATGCGCCTGTCCGCCGTTTAGTACGACTACATCAGCGTCGGGGTATTCCAAAGTGAGTTCTTCCGACAGAGCATTCGCGTCTTCTTCTTTTACGTCTTCGCCGTAATATAAAGTGATAAGGCAAATACTGTCCTTGTCGTGTCTTCTCAGAGCCTGTTTTACCACGTCGTTAATATCGTTACCTTTAGCGACTATTCCGTCTTCGAGAGCGATTATATCGCCGCATTTAAGTACGAAGCCGTCTATCTCGGTATCTCTTACAGCGTGCGTAACCTGTATTGCGGATATTCCGCCGTACGCACTCGTCATCGAATCCACAAGTTCGTCTTTATCCGCCTCGGGGTCGTACGACATAGCCGCAGCGATGCCTTGTTGCACATTAACGGTAGCCACGACTACCAATTCGCACTCAACCATATCTTTTGCTTGTTCGCAGGCAAGAATAATATTCTTATTATTCGGCAAGACAAAAACGGTGTCTGCGTTAATATCGTTGACTAACGACACAATATTCTCGACGCTGGGGTTCATGGTTTGTCCGCCTTCCAGGACTTCGTCGGCTCCGAGTTCCTTAAACATAGCACGGAAACCTTCTCCGCTGCAAATGGAAAGAAGACCGTTCTTTTTGCGTTTTACCTTTTTCGCTTTCTGCAACTGCCTGTTCTGTTCGAGCATGTTCTCGATTTTCGGTAAATTAAGTTCCCCTAACTTTAACGCATATCCGAGAGCCTTATCGGGGTTATTCGTATGAACGTGAACTTTGACCGTCTCTAAGTCGCCCACTACCAGCACACAGTCGCCTATCGTTTGCAGCTGGTCGCGTAATCTGTCTATGTCGGCGGTTGTGACATGTTTTTTCAGATTGAATATAAAGAATTCCGTACAGTAAGCAAACTTGATATTTTCCAGGTCGTGTACGTCGTTCTCGAAAGAAACCATTTTATTTTCGGTAGCCACGGCTACAGGTTTAAGCTCAACAGGCTTCATTTCGATGCCGGCAAGCACGTTATACATACCGGTAAGGATATACATAAGACCCTGCCCGCCGCTGTCTACCACTCCTGCTTTTGCAAGGATGGGAAGAAGTTTCGGCGTGTCCTGCAACGCTTCTTCTCCGCGTTTTAATATTTTAGTGAAAAACTGTTCGAAATCGGAAGTCCTTGCGGACACTTTTACGGCGTGTTCTCCTATTACTCTTATGACGGTAAGGATAGTGCCTTCTTTCGGTACGGTGACCGCTTTATACGCCTTATTCGCGCCGTTCAAGAGAGCTTTTGCGAATACCTTAGTGGTAATGGTTTTCGCTTCGATGAACGTTTCGCTCATGCCTTTGAAAATCTGGCTTAAAATAACGCCGCTATTGCCTCTCGCCCCTTTCAGAGCGCCTTTTGCGAACGCCGCGGCGGTATCCTTGAATTCGGTCGGATTCTGTGCGTCCAATTCCCGCACGGTGGAATCCATCGTAAGCCCCATGTTCGTACCGGTATCTCCGTCGGGCACGGGAAAAACGTTAAGGCTGTCCACGTAATCTTTGTTAAGCGCAAGATTTTGTCGTCCGCCTTTTATCATCGCAATAAGCTGCGAGTTATCTATTAAATTCATTACTCCTCTCGATATTTACAGCTTCAACCCAAGCACGTGGACGTCGACGGACTTAACTCTCATTCCCGTGAACTGTTCCACGTTATAGGTGACGGCGGATTTAAGCGATTCTACCACGGCTTCGACGTTAACGCCGTCCGTGACGAGAATAAAAAGTTCGATAAAGATACGATTGTCCATAGTGACGAGTTTTACGCCCTTAGCTATGGGTTCTTTCCCGAAAAGAATAAGTATATTATCGCTCAGCCTGCGCGACACTAATTCAGCCACGCCGGGGACTTCTTTCGCGATTTTTGCCACGACCATAGCCACAGCGTCGTCCGCTATGGTAATGTCACCGTAAATGTTCGTCGTGTGCAGAGCCATATATATTCCTCTAAATCCGCTTATTAAAGCTTATTTTTACTGTTAGTAACTCGGTTACGTCCATCGCAAACTACGGTATGCCGTAACTTAGCAATTTAATAATATTATAATTCCGAAAAAAAGGCAAGCAGTTTCAAAAAAAAGCAGGCAAAACAATTGCCAAAGTTAAAATTTAATTGTATAATTGTTAAGTCTTAATTTAGGAGGTGTGCCATGAGCAGAGTTTGTAGCATATGCGGCAAAGGTCAAATGAGCGGAAATAAAGTCAGCCACAGCAACAGAAAAACGAGAAGAAGCTGGGGTGCTAACGTACATAAAGTTAAAGTCGTAGACGCCAACGGTTCTTTAAGCAGTCAATATATTTGCACCCGTTGCTTAAGAAACGCTAAAAAAGAAGCGTAATCTTATTGAAATTTGATTTTGAAGAAACTGTTTCTTCCCGAAGCAGTTTCTTTTTATGCTATTCAAGTTTTTTATTATCGCCTGAAAAACACAAAAAAACCGCCCATACGAGCGGTTTTTATCGTTATTGTTTCCGGATTTCTTATTTCTTGGCTTGTTTTGCTCTGTAATCCTTAATGGCTTCGGCTATTGCTTCTTCGGCAAGAACGGAACAGTGGATTTTCTGCGGGGGAAGTCCTTCGAGAGTTTCTACGACGTCGGAGTTCTTTATTTTAAGAGCGTCTTCCAAAGACTTGCCTTTAATCATTTCACAAGCCGTATCGGAGCTTGCGATAGCCGCCGCGCAACCGAAGGTCTTAAACTTCGCGTCCACTATCTTATCGTCTTTTATTTTAAGAAAAACCTGCATTATATCGCCGCAACTTGCGTTGCCGACGGTGCCTACGCCGCTGGCGTTTTCGATTTCGCCGACGTTTTTCGGATTTGCAAACGTTTCCAATACTTTTGCGTTATACATATTTGTCTTCTCCTTTTATCTCTTTGAAAAGCGGCGACCAGGAACGAAGTCTGGCTACCGTTTCTTTAAGTTTTTCTATCGTGTAATCTATTTCTTCCTTCGTCGTGTCCTTGCCGAGACTGAAGCGGATGGAGCTGTGTGCTTCTTCCATCTTCGCTCCGAGCGAAAGAATGACGTAGGACGGTTCGAGACTGCCGGAACTGCACGCCGAACCCGAGCTTACCGCTATGCCGTGAAGGTCAAGGTTCATAAGGATACTTTCCCCTTCGATAAAATCGAAGCTGAAATTAGCGTTGTTGACGAGCCTGTGTTCTCTTCCGCCGTTAAGCTTGCAATACGGTATTTCTTTCGATACGCGGTCGATAAAGTAATCTCTGAGATACTCCATGTGAGCGTTGTTCTTTTCCATATCGCGATAACTTATTTCGAGAGCCTTAGCCATGCCGATTATTCCCGGTGTGTTGGTCGTACCCGCTCTCATACCGCTTTCCTGATGACCGCCTACGATGAATCTTTCGAGTCTGACTCCCTTACGGACGTACAGAAGCCCCATCCCTTTCGGTCCGTGGAACTTGTGAGCCGACATACTGAGCATATCTATATTCATCTTCCTGACGTCGATTTTTATGCTTCCTGCGGCTTGTACGGCGTCGGTATGGAAAAGTATACCTTCTTCCCTGCAAAACGCCCCTATTTCTTCGATAGGCTGAATTGCGCCCATTTCGTTGTTGGCGAACATTACCGATACGAGAATGGTGTCGTCCCTTACTGCTTTTTTTATATCGTCGAGACTTACTCTGCCGTCGCTTCCGACTTTGACGTATGTTATTTCATAACCTTCTTTTTGGAGTTTACGGCAGGTTTCCATAATTGCGGGGTGTTCGATAACGGTGGTGACGATATGTTTGCCTTGCTTTCCGTAAGTATGAGCCGTTCCCGTCAAAGCCCAGTTGTCGCTTTCGCTACCGCCCGACGTAAAGAAAATTTCGTCCCTGCGGGCGTTGAGACAATCGGCTATCGTCTGTCTCGCTTCGTCGACTGCCGCTAAAGCTTCTCTGCCGAAAGCATGAAGGGAAGACGGATTGCCGTAGATTTCCGAAAAATACGGCTTCATCGCTTCGAATACTTCCGCATCCAAAGCAGTCGTGGCTGAATTATCTAAATATACGCGCATTTTACGCACCTCTTTTAATAATCAATTAAACGACTGTTTAATTGTATTTCCGAATATAATTATAATTATATTAGACGGAAAAATCAACTAAATTGCCATACTATTTTTAATAAACTCTCTTAGTTCTTCTACCGACTTATAGCCGTTGAAGGCGTCTTTTTTTTCGCCGTCGACGAACGTTACGACGTACGGAATAAACTGTATGCCCATTTTTTCCGCGAGAGCGGGAGCTTCGTCCACGTTTACTTTGAGTATTTCCACGCCGGAAGCGTTGAGTTCTCGTTCGAGTTCCTGCAGGTTAGGAGCGAGCATTTTGCAAGGTCCGCACCAGTCGGCGTAGAAGTCTACTACGAATTTTCCTTTCTCTATTGCCTTTCCGAATTCATTTTCACTTAATTTTCTCATATATACCTCCGATTATGATTATTGACGAAAAAACTCCGCTAAATCCGAAATATTTACGTCTGTTACGGTTTTTTCAAACATATCTTTGACGGAAACCACTCCTTTTTGAAGTTCGTCTTCGCCGAGTACGCAAACGTATTTGTACTTCATTTTGTCGGCGTACTTCATCTGTGCTTTAAGACTCTTGCCCATAATGTCGCAATCGGCGCTTATATCGGCATGACGAAGCGTATCGG
>DJPE01000070.1 GCA_002439705.1 Christensenella sp. UBA6420 | reverse complement strand
CGGTGGGGCTTACCGACCCTGCGACGGGAAGAAGACCTTTCGCCGCGGTGCAGTTAAGGAAGGAAGATAAGGAAGGCAGATTATATAATCTCGTCGGGTTCCAGACCAACCTTAAATTCGGGGAACAGCAGAGAGTATTTTCGATGATTCCCGCGTTAAGGAACGCCGAATTCGTCCGCTACGGAGTTATGCACAGGAACACGTTTCTGGACGCACCGAAAGCGTTAAGTCACGGGTTTGAACTGAAAAACAGACCTACCGTATTCGTAGCGGGGCAGTTAAGCGGCGTGGAAGGATACGCCGAAAGCGCGATGAGCGGGCTTATTTCGGGTATCAATATGTACAGAAAACTGGTCGGCAAGGATATAACGGACCCGCCCGAAGAAACCTTAATCGGCGGACTTATGAAGTACGTAATCACCGAAAACAAGGATTTTCAGCCGATGCACGTAGGGTTTCCGTTGATGCCGGAACTCGAAGAAAAGATAAAAGACAAACAGAAAAGGAAAGAGGCGTACTCTTTGAGAGCGGAAAAAGCATTTTCCGAATTTGCGAAAAACTACATATAGGAGATTTTTACTATGGAAATGAAAGCGACAACGATATGCGCGGTAAAGCGTAACGGCGTGACAGCCATAGCCGGCGACGGACAGGTAACTATGGGACAAAGCATAGTTATGAAAGGCAACGCCAAAAAAGTCAAAAGAATTTATAACGACAAAGTAGTGGTAGGTTTTGCGGGAAGCGTAAGCGACGCCTTTACTTTGAGCGAAAAGTTTGAAGAAATGTTACAAAAATATTCGGGCAACCTTATGCGTAGCGCGGTGGAGCTCGCCGAAAACTGGCGTAAAGGCACTATGCGTAATCTCGAAGCTATGCTTATAGTAGCCGACAAGGACGACTTGTACGTAATAAGCGGCGACGGCAACGTAATCGACCCCGAAGACGGAGTCTGCGCGATAGGAAGCGGCGGAAACTACGCTCTGAGCGCGGCGAGAGCCTTATTGGAAAACACCGATATGTCGGCGGAAGAAATAGTCCGCAAGGCTATGAAGATAGCGGCGGATATATGTATTTTCACCAATCACAACATAGTTGTGGAAACCGTGTAAAGGAGGTATTTTTTATGGAACTTACTCCGAGACAAATAGTCACCGAACTCGACAGATATATTATAGGTCAGGACGAAGCGAAAAAAGCGGTCGCAATATCCTTGCGTAACCGTTACAGAAGAAGAATGTTGCCGCAGGAAATGCGCGACGAAATCACCCCGAAAAATATAATCATGAAAGGACCCACGGGGGTAGGTAAGACCGAGATAGCGAGAAGACTTGCAAAACTCGTCAAAGCTCCTTTCGTAAAGGTGGAAGCCACTAAGTTTACAGAAGTAGGGTACGTCGGTCGCGACGTGGAAAGTATGGTCCGCGACCTGGTGGAAGTGTCCATGCGACTCGTAAAAGAAGAAAAATTCGCCGTCGTGGAGCCTAAAGCGAGAGAAATCGCCGAAAACAAGATAGTAAACGCGATTTTGCCTATAAAGAAAAAAGCAAACCCCGACAAACCCGAAGAAATAATCAAGCAGGAACTTTTGGAAGAGCTCCGCAAAGGTCAGCTCGACAAAATCCCCGTGGAAATAGAAGTTGAAGAAGCGCCGAAGTCCCTTCAATTAGGACCTATCGGAATGGGCGGCAACGACAATAACTTCGGCGAAATTCTCGGCGGAATTATGCCTAAACGTAGAAAAAAACGCAAAATCACAGTTAAAGAAGCCTTTAACATTTTCGTAAACGAAGAAGCAAACAAACTTATCGATGACGACGCTATTCAGAGCGAAGCGTTGACGAGAGCGGAACAGGACGGAATAATCTTTATCGACGAAATGGATAAGATAGCTTCCGACGGCAACAAGGGCGGCGGTCACGACGTAAGCCGCGAAGGAGTACAGAGAGATATTCTCCCCATAGTGGAAGGTTGCACCGTAAACACGAAGTACGGCAACATAAAGACCGACTATATCCTTTTCATAGCCGCGGGCGCGTTCCACATATCCAAAGTAAGCGACCTTATACCGGAACTTCAAGGGCGTTTCCCCGTGCTCGTAGACTTACAGAGCCTTACCGAAGAAGACTTCGAAAAGATTTTGAGAGAACCAGACAACGCACTCGTCATGCAATACGCCGAAATGCTCAAAGTGGATAAAGTAAACCTTAAATTCACCGACGACGCGATTAAGGAAATGGCTCATATAGCGTATCTCGAAAACGAAAACAACGAAAATATCGGCGCAAGAAGATTGCATACCGTAATGGAAATGTTGCTTGAAGACATAAGTTTCAACGCCGACGGCAGCACCGATACCGATATAGAATTGATAATAAACAAAGAGTACGTCCAAAAGCATCTCGAAAAGGCTCTGCGTACCCTTAACCTTAAAAAGTATATTTTATAAAAACAGAGGAACGGAATGATTAACATACCCAAAGGCACGAAAGACGTTTTACCGTCGGAAAGTTACAAATGGCACTATGTTGAAGACACGGTGAGAAAAATCGCGAGGAATTACGGTTTTCACGAAATAAGAACCCCAATTTTCGAGCATACCGAATTGTTTTTAAGAGGCGTGGGCGATACTACCGACATCGTAAATAAGGAAATGTACACCTTTACCGATAAAGGCGACAGAAGTATGACCCTTAAACCCGAAGGCACGGCGGGAGTGGCGAGATGTTTTATAGAAAACGCTCTCGACAACAACCCGCAGCCCACGAAGATGTACTATATCACTCCCGTATTCAGATACGAAAAACCGCAGTCGGGAAGACTTAGGGAACATCACCAGTTCGGGACGGAACTTTACGGAAGCGACACCCCGTATGCCGATGCGGAGGTTATTTCTCTTGCAAAGTCGATTTTCGACGCGTTCGGGATAAACAACCTTGTCCTTAACATAAATTCCATCGGTTGTCCCGAGTGCAGAGCGGAATATTCTAAAGCGTTACGCGCCTATTTTGCCGGATATAAAGATAAACTTTGCCCCACCTGTCTCGAAAGACTCGAAAAGAATCCCTTGCGTATTCTCGACTGTAAGGTGGAAGAATGTAAAGAGATAGCGAAAGACGCTCCTATCGTGCTCGATTATCTTTGCGACGACTGCAAGGCGCATCACGTCAAGTTGCAGGAAATTCTTACCGCACTCGGAATAGACTTCAAAGTCAATCCGCAGATAGTAAGAGGACTCGATTACTATACGAGGACGGTATTCGAATTCGTAAGCACGTCGATAGGCAGTCAGGGTACGGTCTGCGGCGGCGGAAGATACAATAATCTCGTCAAGGAATTAGGCGGTAAGGAAGTGCCGGCGGTAGGTTTCGGAATGGGTATCGAGCGTCTTCTTATGGTAATGGAAAACGGCGGCTGTTTCGTAGGCGACGAAGAAAAATCTTTGGTTTATATCGCGCCGCTCGGCGAATCGGCTTACGAAGAAGCCATGAAAATAACCGATACGCTTCGTCATG
>DJPE01000015.1 GCA_002439705.1 Christensenella sp. UBA6420 | reverse complement strand
CGAAAATTGAGCGACGCGTACGAGGGTACGCGAGCGACAATTTCTCGTGAAAGGCACAAAAAACTAAAAATTTTTTTATCCGCTTCCTTATAAAAATAGCACCCTACCAAGAGTGCTATCTTTAATCTTGTTTTTTGTGCCGTAAATTACCGACTTATCGGAGTCGATTAAAGAAGATAACACAGCCGTCGCAAAGTAAATATTCAAATAGAAAATATAACCTATTTGCGACGGCGTGTAACGGCTTCAAGGTTTGAGATGATTTTTGCCAAACTTCAAGTGAAGTCGTACCGTCGTACGGCGAGCGAGAATTTGACAAAACGCACAAAAATTCTAATTATTTTTATCCTTGTTTTTTACAAAATAAGCACCCCGTTGCGGAGTGCCTATTTTCGTTTCATTTTTGTGCGTGTAAAGCGTCCAAAGATTGGAGCCGATTAGGCTCTTTTTTTCTTAACTACGGCTACTACTATGCCTGCTACCGCGCTTATTACGGCTACGCCTGCTATGGTAGCTACTACGATGATACCGACGAGTTCGTTGCCGGTCTTTTTAATAACTTTTACTTCGCCGCCGGTAAGGTTACCTTCGTTATCGTATTCTCTTAAATACTGGTATCCGTAGTAATAGAGTTTTTCGCCGTCGAAAGAGAGTTTACCGAAGGTGGGGTCGGAAAGGTGCCCCGCTTTGTGGAGAGAAGTTCCCGTAGCGGTGGGTACGTCGGGATTGTCGACGAAGTTATAGAACTTTTCGCCCATGGTTCCCATCGTTACGTAGAGAGTACCTTTCTTGCCGATTTCGTTCTTGCCGTTAGCGTCGGTGGAAATCTTTTGTCCGTTGGCGTCAAGGTAGAAGGTTTCGTTATAAACGTGGTCGTGACCTGCCAATACGAGATTAACGCCCTTTTCCGCAAACAGCGGAGTGAGTTGCGCACGCATACCTACCACGTCTTTGTCGTAAGAGTGGCTGCCTTCGCTGTAAAGCGACTTGTGCATTACTACCACTTTCCATTCCTTGTCGGTGCTGTCAAGATCGTTTACGAGCCATTCGTATTGCTTCGTTCCGAGTTGTTTTGTCGTTACGGTTTCTTCCTTTCCGTCGGTGTTCGTGGTTTTTGTCTTGATACTTTCTATATCGTTGGTGTTAAGGACGGTGAAGTGAACTTTACCGTAGTCGAAGGAATAATAAAAGCCGGTCAGGTCTACCTGCGAAGAAGAGATGCCGTAATTATAATGAGTCCACATATAGTTGTAATCCGCGGTATACGCTCCGTCGCTTACGCCGCCGTACGCTTCCATATTGCTTGCCTTTTCGAGCGTAAAGTACTTATCGTCGTGATTACCTGTGGCTACTACCGACGCATAGCTTGCGTGGAAGGACTGGTCGCTGTCGTAAAGCCATCTGTACTGAGAAAGGTTACGGCCGTTGTCGACGATGTCGCCGGGGTTTATAATAAAGCTTACTCCGTCGGTAAAGACTTTTTCTACGACGTCTTTCTGAATCTTAGCTATTCTCTGATATGCGGTCTGAGTGCTGGACTGCAAATCGCTTGCTATCATGACTTCGAACTTTCCGTCTTCGGGAGCGGTCGTAAAGGTATACCATTCGCTCCAATATCCGTTATCCGCGCTGCCTACTCTGTAAGCGTAAGTGGTTCCCGCTTCGAGTCCGGTGAGTTCTATCGTGTGACGAGCGAGTTCTATATAGCCGGACTGACACCAGATACCCAGGTCGATAAGAGGTTTGGTCGTGGCGATTACTCTTGTGTTCGCGGTCTTTTTCGTTGCGTTAGTGTGATTTTCGACGTCGGTAGTGTACTGGATAGCTCCGTCCTTTATACGTCTGTCGGTGTAGTAAGTGAAGTTTCTCGTGGTGGAAACGTCGGCTCCGAAGTTGTTAGTAAGCATGGACGGCAATTTTCCGTTTTCGATGGTTACGATTTCTTTTCTTTCTACTGCCTGATAGGTTACGCCTTCGCCTTCGTATTCGGCGATTTCCATAAGATAACCTTTTCCGTTGTTGTCGTCGAGCACGTCTTTATGTCCGCCGTCGATACCGAAATCGTGAATAATGTTGTAGGCGTATTCGCCGAGTCCCTGCTTGAAGTTGTCGGTAAGGTATTTGCTTACTATGTCGTTTATTATTTCGGGTATGGTAAGGTTAGCCAAGTCTATCTGAACGCCGAGATTGTCGATAAGGTCGGTCACCATCGAAACGTTGCCGAGAGCTTTGGCTATTTTGCCGAGATTGAAGTTATCTAACGTAATAGGTTTGCCGTCGTCGCCTTCTACGCCAAACGTCGTACATACGGTGTTCACGAGTGTCTTAAATCCTTCGCTTATATCTTTGGAAAGGTCGAGCGTGGTGTCGGAAAGTCCTTTAATAAGGAACATGAGTCCGTTGTTTTCGTCGAGAAGAATATTGAAGAGATCGGTCACGAACTTGCCGGAGATAAGGTTATTGAACGCCTTAGCATAAGAAGGTTTCTCCGCGACCATTTCGTCGTAACTATTCCAGTCTTCGCCCGTGCAGTGACGCATATAGCAGTCCATAAATACGGAGAATACCTTGTCGCCTTCGTCGGAAAGGTCGTAGTTCAACACTCTGTAAACGAGTTCTTCGAGATATCCAAACGCTTTCATATCGTCAGCCTTAAACCTTTCGGTTTCGCCGCCGTAGGTGTAGTCTTTCAATATCTTGGTATTGATTTCTGAAATAAGGTTATTTGCGAGTTGTACCACGTCTGCGGCGTAGTCGCCGGGATTAATCGTGATGATACTTATTTTTATGGGGGCTATTCCTTCTATTATTTCGCCGAGTTTTGCGGTGATGTCTTTTTTAAGGAACTTATCGATATAGTTTTCTACGATGTTGTCGTAAATTCTCTTCTGAGCGTAACGGGAATAATTTTTGATGGTCTTGTTGCTGCCGTCGATGTATTCGGAAACTTTGTTCCTTGCGACGTATCCGTACTTGTCGTTAGCGAAAACCTTGTCGTACACTTCGGTAGCGTCGACTACTTTGTTGGGATATGCGCTGAGATATGCCTGTTCGGCAAACTTTCCGTTGAGCGTTCCGCGTTTTATAGTGGTTATTTTGCACTGGCTGCCCGCGCTTACGTTGGCGGAGCCTTCCATATCGATAAGCTGATTTCCTTTGTTGGAAACGTAGCTTGCTTTATCGTTGGCGTGTTGGTGACCGGTATAAACGTATCTTACGCCGTAATTTGCGATAAAGTCGGCGGTTTCTATCGGGTTATAGACGATAAATCCGGTAGTGATTTCTTCTTCCATTCCCCAGTGTTCCACTATGGAGTGGTGAGCGGTCATGGCTACGGTGGTGTCGTCGGCGGGTTTAGCGAAGTCCTTGTTCGCGGTCATCCAGTCCTGAGTGTGCTGCTGCAACTGACCGCCGAGAACGTGACCTTCGTCCGCATTACTCATAACGACGTCGCCGGTGATGAAGGTGAACTTGCCGTCCTTACGAGCCTGAATACCCGTCAGAGCGCCGGTTTCTATATCCATTCCGTAATTGTCGAACTTTTCGTAGGTGTAGCAAAGACCGTTGGACGCGAACATATCGGAATTGTCGATAAGCTTTAAGGAGTCGCTTTCGATAAGTTTTGCTATCGTGACTTCGTCGTGGTTCGGGTCGTCTGCGTCGGTAAAGGAAAATACTTTTGCCTTTCCGTCGGCTTCGTCCTTAACGAATTCCCAGACGTAATCGAAATCGGAAGAAAGGTTACTTCTTACGTAGTCGTATTCCGTGGGCATAAGTTTGCCGCCGTCGATGGCTTTAAGCGGAGCGTAGAATTCGGAAGCTTCTTCTTCGGTCATGTTGGGATAACCTAATCCGGCGTAAATCTTAGCTATTTCCAGACGGGTGGTGTAATAGAAAGTTTCTCTGTAACCGGTGTTGTCGAAACGATATGTTTCCGGGTTGTACAAGTCGTGGTTACCCATAATTACGAAGACCTGAAATCCGGGTTTGACTTCTCTTACTTTATTTTGCAACTTACGGAGCTTGTTCGCTACGTCGATGTGACCGAGCAATTCGCCGTCCTGCGCGCAGTCGCCGGAAAGGACGACGTAATCGGGCATTTCCTTGGCGAGCGTCTTCATACTGTTGTCGAAAGACGTAGCGGCTTCGAGCCACATCTTGGTGGACTTGTCCATTACCCAGTTGTAGAAGTAATCGATATCGTCCGTTTCGATGGCGGGACCGTCGGTATAGCAAAGACGCAAAGCATAGTAGTGAGTATCGGTGATATGACCGATAGAGATGTTATCCCCCGATTCCGTAAAATCGGAAGCGGCTTCGGCTTTTCCGTTCTGCGATACGTTAAGGCACACCAAAGATACGCACAAAACGGATATTATTGCAATGACTGCGATAAGTACCGCGTTGCGTTTAAGGAATGTACTCATTTCGTAACCTCCAAAACATATTTTGAATACAAAAAATAAAGATTTTTTAGCACATTGCAGTATAACACAGAAAACGCCCCTTGTCAATACGGCAACTTCTCCGGAAACGAGTTTATTTTTTATAAAAATACGATTGAAAGAAAGTCGGAATATGCTCGCTATGTGCTGTTGACAAAACTTTATTATATGTTATACTGAAATTACCTGAGGTGCTCGTATACTGCAAGCACATTTGGAACCGCAAAATTATTATAAGGGATTTCGGAGTCCTATATACCGGATGTCACGCCCTCGCCGAAAGGTATGGTCAGGGGAAGGCAGAAAGTATGGCAGAAAACCCACCTGCGCAAGCGGGTTTTAATTACTTGCGGTTACGGCACGCTCGGCAATCATACAAAAGCTATAGTAAGTTACAAAAGCTAAAAAAGCCGCGTCGTAAAAATTTACGGTGCGGTTTTTTATTCCCGTTTTTTATTCCCTTTGCTTACTCTTTTGGTCGGCGGCACATCGGAAAGGTTACGCTTTCCGACAAAACCGTCTTATTTATTTTTCTATCCTTTCGATAATCTTTTTGTAGGCTCCGCTTCCGTGGCGGACGCAGTTGTTGACGCGGCTTAAAGTTGCGCTCGATATTTCGGTCTTTGCGATTATCTGCGAATACGTATTGCCTTCGATAAGAAGTTTCGCAGCCCTTAATCTCTGTGCAAACTGTTCCGTTTCGGTCACGGTAAACAAGTCCTTAAAAAAGTCTTCGCACAAAGCTTCGTCGTCGATAGCCACGATGGCTTTCTTTAAGTCTTCTATCATATCGTAAGTTATTTTGTCGTCCATATTCCCCTCCGTTGCGGTTGTGTTTTTATTCTTGTCGGTTAATAAACGCTTTCGTTTTTTCGCTTTTCGGGTTCCCGAACACTTCTTCCGGGGTGCCTTCTTCTTCGATTACTCCGTCCGACATAAAAATTATTCTGTCGGACACGTTGCGGGCGAAGTTCATTTCGTGGGTCACTACTATCATAGTCGTGTCGCCGCCTTTAAGTCCTTTTATTACTTTAAGGACTTCTCCGGTAAGTTCCGGGTCGAGAGCACTCGTCGGCTCGTCGAAACACAGTATTTCGGGGTCGAGAGCCAGCGCCCTTGCGATAGCCACACGCTGTTGCTGTCCGCCCGACAGCTGACACGGATAGGCTTTCGCCTTATCTCTTAGCCCTACTCTGTCGAGAAGCTCGTACGCCCGCGATTCTATCGCTCCGAAAACGTTTCGTTTAAGTTCTTTTTTCTTTTTTCGTGTAGCTTGCAGTCCGAGCTTTTCTCCGTTTATTTTATTATAACTTATTTTCAGCGATTTTTTTGCCTTAATTTCGCTCGCTAAGGTAATATTTCTTAAAATGTTCAGGTGCGGGAACAAATTAAAGTTCTGAAACACCATTCCGAAGCGTAGTTTTTCGTCGGCGGGTTTCTTTTTTTCCGCGGCGCTCCGCCCGTCGAACAACACCTTTCCGTCCACGATTATTTCTCCGCTGTCGGCTCTTTCGAGCGAGTTAAGACACCGTAGTAACGTTGTTTTTCCGCTGCCGCTATTCCCTATTATCGTAAGGACTTCGCCTTTACTTAAAGAAAAACTTATTCCTTTCAGAACTTCCGTCGTTTCGAAATTCTTTTTCAGATTTTTTACTTCCAATAAAGCCATATCGCTACCCTTAAATTCTGTAATAATCGAGTTTCTTTTCTATCCTGCCCAGTATTATCGTAAGAACGCCGTTGAAGATAAGGTAGAACGCTCCCGCGTAGAAAAGGGGCATAATGTTTACCGTCAGATTAACGATATTCTGCGCCGACTTTATTATTTCCACCACGCCTATTATTCTTGCGAGCGACGTGTCCTTAACCAAGGTAATAACTTCGTTCCCGACGGGGGCTACGGTGCGTTTAACTACCTGCGGCAATATGACGTAACGGTAAGTTTGCCTTTTGTTAAGACCGAGTACGGCGGACGCTTCGTATTGTCCTTTGCTGATACTTTCGATGCCGCCCCTGAAAATCTCGGCAAAGTACGCAGCGTAATTAATGACGAACGCTATCACGCAGAACAGGAAATTCACGTTTGCCATGCTCGTACCGAAAAAGCCCGCGATAGCCTTGTTCGGTAAATCGAAAACGATACTCGGCACGAACGACACTACGATTATCTGCAACATAAGGGGCGTGCCGCGGATTACCCATATAAACCCTTTCGTAAGGTACTTTAAGGGCTTGAACGCCGACATCGAACAAAAACTTACGACTAAACCTAACGGTATCGAAAGCACGAGCGTAATTACGAAAAGTAATACGGTGAGTCCGAAGCCTTCGGCTAATTGAGCTAATATCTGACCGAAATTCATTTGTTTCCTTTAATAAGTATTTTTGCGGTTTTACTCCCGAAAATAAATTCCGGGAAGGAAACCGGGCTAAGTTTGACCGATTTATTTTTTTACTATCATTATTTCTTCGGCGGCGGAACCTTCTTCGACCGCGATTATTTTATCCTTAGCCGACGCCTTGAACGAGTCGAGAGAAGTAAGGTCGTAACTGCTTTCGTCCTTTTTAAGAATAATTATGGTCTGCTTATTCGCTAAATACGGAATGGACATACTCATACCCGCCTTTCTTTCTTCGGTAATGGTCATTCCGTTCCAGACAAGGTCTATACTTTCGTTTTCGAGCAGCGCTTCTTTCGTGTTCCAGTCGATTTCTATAAACTCGCAGGCTATTTCCGAACCGTAGGTGTCGTTAAGATAGTTTACTATGCCTTTCGCAAGCTCTATATCGAACCCCGTGAAATTGCCGTCGGTATCTTCGTACGCTATGGGGGCGAACACGGTGTAGCCTATAATAAGTTTTTTCGACGCGACTACTTCGTCCCACGACGAGTCGGTAGCGTTTTCGACGGGATTAGTCGTGTCGTCGCTAATAAGATTCTCGCCGTAAAGACCGAACTTGTCGCCGATTTTTTTCAGTTCTCCGTTTCTTTGCAAGGCAATAAGACCTTCGTTTATTTTGGAAATAAGAGCGTCGTTACCCTTTTTCGCGCCGATACCGTATTCTTCTTCCGACAGATTAAACGGAAGAGCCTTCATCGAATCCTTATACGAGCCGTTGTTCATATAGTACCCTGCCATTACGCTGTCCATTACGCCTATATCGGCAGAACCGTTGTTTAACGAACTCAATATATCTATCTGCGCCGACAAAGATACCGTTTCCTTTCCGAACGCGTATTCCGTCTTATTTCCGCAAGCTACCGCAAAAACGGCAACGGCTACCGCCAGACATACTATCGCGGCAATTTTTATAACCTTCTTTTTCATTTCGTGTTCTCCTTTTCTCGTTCACTTTACCTAATTAAAGCGATGAAGCATCTTTATTGTACTTTGCTTAACTAAATTAGTAAAGCGATTTTACGTAACTTTTTGAAAAAATTTTTCGATTTTTCGTTTCGCTACCGTTATTAGCGGAAAATACGGCGTAAAAAAACCGCCGCAGTCTTCGGAAAGCCACGGCGGTATTTTATTTAATTTACCCGATATATCTATATATATAATTACGGGTGCGACGGTACGTTGCCGGCGGTAATAAGAGCGTACTTAGGCGTACTGAAAATAATTTTGTGGGCGGACTCCTGCGAAGACGGAACGTATATCGTCATAAAGTTGGCGGCTTGGTCGTCGAATATTGCGGTAGGCAGCGACCTGTAATAGAAGGCTTCGTTGTCGAGCTGAGTGTTTGCGGTGGACTTTATTACGCTTTCTATAATAAGGGTACGCAACTGTTTGCAGCCGGTAAAGGTGGCGTTGCCGACTTGCTGCAACTTCTTCGGCAGATATACCCATTCAAGCGACGTACAGCTTTGGAAAGCTCCGTCGCCGAGAGCGTTTCTGTAATCGGTCTCGGTGCCTTTTTCCACTTCGTAGTCGTACTTGAACTGCGTAAGATACCCTTTTCTGTTGTTGTTTCCGCTGGCGGTGGTTTCGTTCACTATCGCGGTTTTGCTAAGGTCTACCCACTTTAAGGAACGGCAACGCATAAAGGCATTCTGCCCTATTACTCTTAACGAAGTCCCCCCTTCGAAAGACGTTATCTTCGTGCCGAAGAAAGCGTAGTCGCCGATATATTCAAAGGTATTCTTGTCAAGGAACTTTACTTCTTCAAGGTTTACGCAACCGTTAAGAGCGTCGTGTTCGAAACGGGTAATATTTGCGGGTACGGTAAGGGTGGTTACGCTGGTGGGAAGGGCGTACATAGCGAGTTCGGTTATCGGAGCGGGTACGGTAAGACCTTCTATCTTGTCGGGAAGAACGATATTTTTACTTCTTACCGACCAATACACTATGCTGTAACCTATTACCTTCTTGCTGTTTGCGTTGTTGCCGCTGTAAATCGGTTGCAACGCTATCGACACTTCGGCGTCTTCGCCCTGCGTTGCTCCCGGGTTTACGTAAGTTTTTATAAGTCCTATATCGTGGACGAAAACTACGTTCCTGAAAGTGGAAGCGGGGGCTATGGTAGCGGTCGTTTCGCCTTTACTGTTAAAGGTGTAGGTAGCTTTCGAATCGAGAATGGTTTGTTTGAAACTTTCCATTACGGTGTCCTTACAGAATATTCTCGTCGGCAATGAGTAAGTGGACGTCGTGCCGTCGCCTGAATCGTTACTGCCGCTTTCGAACGTGCCGTACAAAAGATCGGAAAACTTATGCTGCGGCAAAACTTCGTCTTTGTTTTCTTCTCTGGAAAAACCTTTCGGAATTTTGTCCACTACGTTAAGGTTCGGGAATTCTATACTTTTAAGACGGGAACAACCTTCGAAAGGACCGTTGCCGTACTTCTCGAAGTCGGTAGACACAATAACAACTCTGTCGATGGCTTTCATATTGCCGAAACATCTGGAATGTAAAACTCTTAACATACTGCCTTCCTTAAAGGTAAGGCTCGTGGCGTTACTGCAATTGTAGAAAGCCGACCTGCCTATCTCGGTGACGGTAGCGGGGATTTCGAGTCGGGTTATTTTCGACTGGTAATTAAACGCGTTATTCCCTATATACTCTATCCCTTCCGCCAGGGTAAGGTTCTCTATGCAGTTTACGGTATAGTTACCGGCGTCGAAACAAGCGTCGGGGATAATGTTAAGAGCGTTGTTTTCCCCGTCGTCGGCTAAAAATCTTACTTCCGTAAGGTTGGCGCAGTTGCCGAACAGGTTAGCTCCTATTCTGTTAAGTTCGGTTTTGGCTTCGTTCCAACCGGCATTCTTTTCTATCTCTTTCGCTTCGTCCGAACCTATCTGGGTATCGAATTTACAACCCGCTTCGAACACTACCTGCGAAAAGCCCGTTTCGAAGAAGCATGCCGCTCCGATAAACTTGTAAGTGGACTTAATATGCAGCACGCTTTCGTTAATTCCGTTATTCGTCGTTATTTTCCAACCGCTGTAACGGAAAGCGAAGTTACCTAAATACAACACGGCGTCGGGCAGGGTGAAAGAACTGGTAATACCCATCTTTTTCGTCCCCTGGAAGGCGTAGTCGCCGATGACTTCTAATGAAGAACCTTTGTTAAAGGTGGCTTTTTCGAGCGCGTTGCAGTTGTCGAAAGCGTAAGCTCCGATTTCTTCGACGAACTTTCCTATAGAGAGTTCTTTAATATTGTTTACGTCCTGAAAGGCTTTGTTTGCTATTTTTACCACGGGGTATTCGCTTGAAGTTATCGTTTCTTTGCCGGTGGTTTCGTTCGTTACTATCTTCTCGTCAACTATGGTGTCGTCTATGTTCATAATGGGGTACTTGCCCCTGCTGTTGTCTTTGGTTATGATTACGCCGCTGTTGTAAGTGATAGTCTTATCGTTTACTACGTTTGTTATCGGTTTGTCAAGGCTGACTATTTCGTACTCGAACAATCTCGTGTAGTAGGCGTACAGAGTAATATCCGACCAGAAATAGTATGTGTCGGTGCTCTTTACGAGCTGACCTTTGCCGTTAGGCTCGGTGTACCAGCCTTCGAATATCCAGCCGCCCGCCTTCGTCGGAAGACCTACGGTGTCGTTGGTGTAGTCGGCGTCGAGTATACCGCCTACGTTCATTTCCGTGCCGTAGTCGATAGAACTCGGATTGCTGATTTCGTCTTTAGGCTGTGCGGAAGAGGCTCTTCTGTCGGCGTTTTGATAATTTAATTTAAGGTTATACGACGGCGAAACCTTTACGGTGAAGTTCATATCGAGATCTTCGGTAAACTTTATTTTTTTCGTTTCCGAACCCGTGTTATAAAAAATGTTCTTTATATTAAAGGTCATTTCGTCGCCCTTGGTTGCGTTTTCGGGTACCGTAATCTTAATAATCGTATTCGTCTTCGACGACCCCGCAGCAAACTGCGACGGCATTATTTTTTCGTTGTTGACGGTGACGTAGCTTATTGCGTACTTTTTAGGATTGTTGTACTTTATCGACACGAGAAAACTTTTTCCCGCGAATATAGCCATCGGGTTTTCGGTGTCTTTGTTATACAGATACTCCTGACTTTCGATATAGTTCGGTTCGTCTTTCAGCATTTCCACGCTGTCTATCGTGGGCGGAACTACCGTCTCCGACTGCCCGAACAAGCTGCAAGAACTCAGTATCGTCAACGCAAACAGCGCTGCGATTACGGTCAATAACAATAATAACGATTTTCTTTTCATAGCCTTTCTCCTAACCGTGTTTCTTTCTCCAAATAATTAAAATTACCGCGACTATCGCCGCTACGCCCGCTACGCTCCCGCCTATTATTAAATAGAGAGTGTAACCCGACTTTATATCGGAAGGCTGTTCTTCGACGACTTTAACTGCGTACCTTCCGCCGAAAACGTTGGCGCCCGTGCCTAAGTTTCTTACGACGATAACGATTTCTCCTTCGTTGCCGTTTATAATAAGTTCTTCGTAATAATATCCGTTTACGTATATTCCGTAACTATTTTTATATTCGTCTTTAAGAGACAGCCTGCCGCCGTCTTTCGATACTTCCAAGGTATCGCCCTTGAACGTTACGCCGTTAGTAACAAACGATTCTTCGGTAATAATTACCGGTTCGGAACCGCCTTCGTACGTCACGTCGAAAAGGTAATTGAACGCTACCTGTTCGCCGAGCGTGACCGTGACCGCCACCGTTTCGGTCTTAGTAAATTCGATATAGTCTACCGCGTTGCCGTTGCGACGCAGGACGAGTCCGGCGAGCACCGGGGTAAGCCGCATTTTTACCGTGCCGTAAATAATTGTCCTTCCGTCGGAAAGAAAACTTATATTGTCCGTGTTATCGAACGTGAAATCGGCAAGGGTGATTTTAGCCGTTCTTATATTAGCCGAACCTTTAACGGCGTTAAAGTTTCTGTCGTCGTCGGGTAGGAAAGTATATCCGTACGCCGATTGTCCTTCTTTAAGGACCTGCCCTTCGTCGGGTACGAACCTGCCCGAAACGGCGTTTCCGTTATAGGAAGCCGTACCGACTATATCCCCTTCGACAAGGGTATAATCTTCTATAAACAGCCTTTCCGAATCGGGTACCGACACGACGGGATTTGCCGCGACGATGGTTATTATACAGTTTCCGCTCTGGGTTCTTCCCGTAGGATAGGTTACGGTGACGCCCGCCGTATACACGCCGGCGTTCGTGTGTGCGTTGTTGGAATACACCACCGTCACGTCTTCGCTTACGCCCGCTATCTCCACTCTTATTTCGCTACCCGTATATACGTAACTGACGTCGTGCCAGTAAATATACGAAAGATAATCGGGATAAGGATTGGGTATTACGGTAATTTTTCCCGTTTTCGTCACTTCCGCTTCATAGTTATCGAAAGTAGCCGTCACGGTAACGTCAAACGTACTTCCCACTGGGGCGGTCTCCGTATAAGAAGTGTTTATTCTTATATTCGCCCCTTTAAGGCTCGTCGCCGTCTTGTTTATATCGTCGCCTACTTTGCCGTAGCAACGGTAGGACGCGGTATATCTTTCCCTTTGCCAAATTTCCGCGTCGTCTACTTCTATCGTAAGAGCCGCTTTCGTTACTCTGACGGTAAAGTAATCGTTGGTTAATTTATAATTTGCGTTGTCGTAAAGGGTAGCTAAGATACCATACGAGCCCACGTTATAAATATCTTCCGCCGTTCCCGTCACCCTGTTTACGAAATTAAGGTCGGAAACTTTATCGTCGAAAGCCATTGCGCCTGCGTTGTAAGAGAACCTGCCGTTCTGACTCTTGCCCGAATAAACAGTTTCGTAAGATGCGGCGGAAGTTTCCGTTCCGTCCACTTTCCACACGAGCAGAAGTTCTCTCGGCGTAATCGTTATTTCGTTCTTTCCTTCGGGTACGAAATTATAGTTAGTGGTAAGAATTACGTCGGCGGCGGTTATCGTCCTTATGCCTGCGTTGCGGTCGGTTCTTACCGTAATATCGAAAGTTTCGCCCGAATATTGATAGTTCTTTACGGTAAGGGTATTTTCGGTAATTTCGTACCTTACGCCGTCTATTTTCGTATTGCCCGTAGTGCCGTAAACGTAACTTACCGAGCCTAAGGTAAAGGGTATCGTAAGTTTGTTTACGGTTATATTTACGGTAGAATTGCTTACAGAGTAATCGGCGTTTTTTACCGCTATGTCGACGAAATAATTACCTGCGCTTATTATAGACGGTATCGACTGCCCCGACGCATTGCGATAGCCTAACATAATATTTTCCGCCGTCAACTCGTCGTTCACCGCTCCGTCTATCGAAATAATTTCTATCGTAACGCTTCCGTTTTTTACGTAGTCGTATACTTTATTTATATTTACGGTCACGGCTTTTTGCGTAATTTCGAGTTCCGCGTAAGCCGCCGCGGCTTCTTCGTTCTCGCCGCCGTCGAAAATTATTCCTATCGAATAAACTCCCGCCCTTATAGCTTCTGCAGATACGGAATTCCGCGTACATTCTAATCTTACCGCCTTTCCGTCGGGCAATCCCGAATAGGAAAAGTTATTTATGTTAGCCTTGTCGCTTCCGTCGTAAACGAAAGAATATTTTTCTTTTTCTACGGTAAGGGTATATTTTATTTTCTTAACGACGTACCGACAAACGTAGGTATCCGCAAGATAATTTTTCGCCAAATCCCCTTTCGGCGTAACCAACGCTTCGATAATGTATTCGCCCGCATTCTTAATTTCCGTAACCGCCGTTCCGTCTTTCGTAACGGAATAAACTACGTCTACTTCTTCCTCGGTAAAGAAATCGATTTTCCTTTCGACCGCCATTCCGTCGTAAGTCTTTTCTCCGTCCGAAAACTTTTCGCTAACGCCCGCTACGTTGTTTTTTAACCGCTTTAACGAAACCTTTTCTATCGTGAAAACGCCGTCTTTATAAGTTACGTCGTAGTTATTCGGGCTGCTTTTCGTAATTACCTTAACCGCATACGTTCCCGCGTCGTAAACGCCAGTTACTTCCTGTTCTCCGTCGTAAATTTTGTAAGTAAACTCCGACCCGAAAACGCTCGTTGCCGTTTCTCCGTCAACAAAACCGCTTACGGTAACGGGTTCGGCAAGGGAAGCGGTCGTTCCGTATTCTATATTTCCGTCGGGGGCTACCACGGTAAGAACAGCTTTTTTAATTACTAACCTTACCGTAAGTTCGAGCGGTATATAGTTCTCGTCTATCGTAAAGGTGCCGCGGACTGAATATTCGCCCGCTTCCTTATGAACGTTATTTTCGTACGCCGCGGTCACTCCGTCGGGAACGATGGCAGTAACTACCGTTTCCTGTCCGTCGTAAGTTTTCGTTAAACTTCCTTCATTGCTTCCCGTTGCGCCGTAGAAGTCGATATTATCTACGGGAACTACTATTCTGTTTACTTTAAGTTCGCCCGCCGTTACGGTGTAGTAATAGTCGTCGGCTTCGCCCGTAAAGTTAATAGTATAACTTCCGACGGGATTACCCACGACGTAGTCGGTCGAAAACCCGTTTTTATAGTCGGGGGTAAGGACTCCGACCGTCTTCCCGCCGTCGGCGGATACGAGACCGTCCGTTATCGTAAGGTCGCAACTACTTAAATCAAAATCGGAATTATAGTAGCAACTGCCGTCCTTTACCTTAACGAAAAGTTCTTTTTTCTCCACCGTAAGTTTTACGCTTACCGTCATATCGAAATAGTTGTCGGAAGAAAATACCGTCGCATATTCGTATTCTCCCGCGCGAACCGCCGCCGAAACGGCGTTACCGCCTTTCGTCAACACGAATTTTTGCGTAAAGCCCATATTTTGCAATACGGAAAAGTTATCGGGGGCTACCGTCGGAAGATTTACGTTTTCTCCCGAATAAATTACCGAAAAGTCGGAAAACTCATTTTCCGTAAATTCGGGACTGACCGTACTTACCGCCTTGTTTATGGTAAGAGAATAGCTTTCTTCCGCGGCGAGGTAATCGTTGGTTCCCGCAAAGCGCGCGGTGAGAAGGTAATCGCCCGCGTTCTTTATATCTCCCGTCAAAGGTTCGCCGTTAAAAGTCCAGTTATATACGGTATTTTCGTAAACGTTACCGTTGATATTCGTTACGGTTTCGTTAATTTCGTCCTGCTCGTAACTTACGTTTTCGTCGTAGTAGGAATAGTCGAGAACGAAACTTCCCGTAATAACCTTAATAGCGGTCTTGTATTCGGTAAAATCTTTTCTTAAAGACGGATTGTCTTCACCTTTGACGTAGCCGAAAGTATTATCGAAATCGAACCCCGCTTTCTTTAACGCGACGTAATCGAACGAGCCGACGGAATACTTAACGCCGTCTTTTATATAGCTCTTTTCCGAAGAAATTTCCAGACAATAATCGGCTTTATAACTTTCGTCGGCGGAAAGAACGTAGTTTACGGAATTGTCGGTTACGCCCGTCCCGTCGGTATCGAAAACTTTATTCGCCGAACCTTTATTTTCGCATTTGTTTACCTTGCCGTCGTTTTTCTTTACGAATGCGTAATTTGCTTCCGCATAGTTTACGGAACTCGTTATCGAGCCGTCCGCTTCGTTGTTTTCGGCAAAACCGTAAAGATATTTCCCGTAAATTTCGGCGTAGGATACGTTGCCGCAGTTGTTTTTACATATTCCGTAATTTCCGCCGTCGTTACGAACCGAAACGTAGCTTATATTTCCGTTATTATTTTCGCAAACGCCGCTATTCCCCGTACCGCGAAGTTTAAGATTGGCTATCGTTCCGCTTAGCGTAGTCGTCAGATTTTCGTCGATAAGACCTATTATCGAATGACCGTTGCCGTTAAGATTGAGTTTAAGTTCCGCAATATTAAGAAGATTCCCGCCGTCTTCCGTATCGTTTACCACGACGTCTTTACTTAATACGGCGTACCCCGTCTTCCCGTCGAGAGCTTTAAGTTCTTCCCTTGCAGTCACTATATACGGGTCTGACTCCGTTCCCGTTCCCGACGGTTCGGAAGCGGTTATTTCTTTTACCGTCGCACCTTTACCGAAATCGGAATAATCGACGTATCCGTCGTTTGCGTTCCCCGAAAGAGTAGCGGAAAGGCAGGATATAAAACCTACGTCGTATCCCGTAAGGTTATACGCCGAGTCGAACGCTCCGTCGGTTTCGCAGCCTATAAGAGCGTAACCCTTTCCGTAGATACTGCCCGAATTATAATCGAAGCCGTCCGTAACGGATATTTTACTTTCGCCCGACAAATATATATCGGAATTAAGTTCGTAAACTCCGCTTACAAATGACTGAATAAATTTAAGTTTAGTCAAATCGGAATAGCGGCTAAGTAAAAACGGCGTTAAGGTAGTTCCCTGTCCGTCGAGAACGTTCCTGGCTCCCGCCGAAAAGTCGGGAATATCGGTAGTTTCCGAAATAGTGCCGTCTACGGTAGCGTAATATTTCTTTTCGGTTTTACTTATTACGGCGTTTACGTTCGTTACCGTTCCGTCCGAGATATTGACGGTTACGTCCGACGGCATTTTATCGTCTATACTTGCGTACGAGTCGGTTACCGTACCCGTTCCGTTCTTCGCAACGGCGTAAAGGTCCTGTTCCGCAGCCGTTCTGTTGTCGCCGGAATAAGTAAGAGTAGCCGCCACCGTCGAACGGGAAACAGTCCCGTAATTGTCGTAGGATATTCCCGCAAAACCGTGGCTGTACTCGTTGCTGAAATTGGCTACGACCTTGCCGCCGAAATAGCAACGGCTTATCGTACCCCTGTTGATACACGCAATTCCCGAAAAATACGCTTTCGACAGGGAAGAAACGTAAGTACAAATATTGTCGCAGCTTTCCATCGTTCCCGTATTCGTACCCACCAAGCCTACTCTGTAATTCAAGTCGGGCGAAAGAGTACCGGATACCGACGCGCCGATAATCTTACCTGCGTTTATTCCCGCTATCGCGAAACCTATTGCGGAAACGTTCTTAAAATAAACGTTCTTTACGATACCGCTTGCCACGATAGTGCCGAAAAGTCTGTTCTTTAAGTTCTTGACGGAATGTCCGCCGCCGTCGAAAACGCCGCCGAAGTCGGATAAATAACCCGCAAAAGAAATTACCGACCCGTCCACGTCGCAATTAAGGCGAACGGTTTTTCCCGAATAGTCGTATCCGTTCGTTACCGACGCGGAATAAAAATCGGCGAAATCCTTATCGGAATTTATTTCTATCACTTCGTTATCGTAGGAAAAATCGGCATAAACCGCGGTATTTACGGCGGTAATTCCGCATAACAAAATGAGCGTCGCCGCCAATATCGTCACTATGCAAAAACCGACTTTGTTTTTCACGCAGATTTCTCCTTATATATTCTTTTATTAAGTATATCATACACACGCATGCGTTTACAAGTGGTATTTTTTTCTACGGAGCGCACGGCTCTCGTTTTTACTGTGTAAAAAACGAGAACGGCAATTTTTCAAAGACCGTTAATCGTCGAAAAAATAAGAAATTTGCGTTTACGTTCGGTTAAATAAATCGGTTAAATTAAAAAAGCCGGCTTTCAGCGGCTCTTTCTCGTGTCGACGATATTTTTTATACTGTCGAAAGTCTGTAAAACGAACCCGATAAAGACGGGGACGAAGAAAATGGCTATACGCCAGAAAAGCACCGCCCAGAAAAGGTACCCTTCTTCGACGTACGCCGCGAAAATCGCGTAAAACGACAGTTCGGCTATGCCCGCGCCGCCGGGGGTGGGAGCAAAGGACGAAGCGTAGTTTACGAAAATGCACAATACGAGCGTATGCCAGAAAGTGACTTCAGTATGGCCTAACCCCCTTATCACAAAAAACGGAACGCTGTTGTTTGCGAAAAGTTCGACGATAGCCGAAAAAGCTATAAGGGCTATCATGGCTTTGTTGGTACTGAGATACTTCATTCCGCTTAAAAAGTTGTTTACGTCGTTCTGCATCTTTCTGAGCTGTTTGTCGTAATCTTTGACGATTTTTATTTTATGTAAAAACTTTATTACGCCTTCCCCTATTTTCAGTCCGATTTTCGGCTTAAACGCGCATAACAGCATAAAACTCGGTATAATAAGCCCCGCCGCCACCGACAGAATAGCCACGACCATAACATAAACGTTGGTGGTAATTTGCGACGCTATCAGAATTGCTATCACCGCTATCGCGGTAGAGAAAAAGCGTACTATGTGTCTGCTCATCGTGACGGCGCAGCTGTCTCCGCCGCTGAGTCCGCCGCGCATAAGAGCGGCTACCTGGAACGGTTCTCCACCCATCGACCACGGCGTAATTCTGTCGTAGTACCTGCCCATAAAAGAAACTTTCAGCGGCAACGCGGGAGAACTTTTTACCCCCGTCTTTTTAATCAACGCCGCAAATACTATCGAATCGGAAAAGGCTATCACGAAATACATCAGAAACGCAAGAGCGGTATAGTACCAGTTTTTTGCAAAGAGCTTCATAGCTTCGCTCCCCGCCAACTTGTCGCCGCTTCTGTCTTCCACGAGCAAAAGGACGAGGACTATAATAGCGTTAATGACCAGAAACAAAACGTTAAGTAATATAGAATTCCGTCTTTTTTTCTTTTGCGCCTTTAACTTCTCTTCTTCCGACAAAAAGGGAGCTTGTTCTTCCGACGGAACGGAAACTTCGTCTTGCGAAACGGTCGGAGCGGAAACTTCGTCTTGCGGAAACCCGTCGGAAACATATTCCGCCGCGTTTTCTTCCGTTATTCCTGCCTTTTCGAATAATTCGCAGTTATCGTTGTTCTTGTTTTCTTCCGCCATAGAAACCATTATAACCTTATTTTTGTATTTTACACAACTGTTTTTCTTGGAGTTTGGAGTGTGGAGAGTTTAGTGTGAAGTGTTGTTTTTGCGAAAACGAAACGCCGCCGCTCCGTCATCGCAAAGAAGCGACCACGCCCCTTATTCCGTCCGCAGCCGCGCTCGTAATACCGCCCGCGTACCCCGCGCCTTCTCCGAGAGGATACAGTCCCTTGACCGACGACTCGCACCTATCGTCCCTTATTATCCTTACGGGCGACGAACTTCTCGCTTCCACGCCCGACAAAACGGCGTCTTTATCGTCGAAATTTTTTATTCTTCTCGCGATAAGGGGGATTCCTTCTTTCAGTCCGTTTTTTATAAAGTCGGGCAGGAAAGAATTAAGGTCGGTAAGGACGTACCCCGTCGCTACGCTCGGTTTTATCCTGCCCGTATCGAGAGTCTTACCCGACATAAAACCGCCGAAAGTCTGCACGGGAACTTTATAACTACCGGTAGCCGCGTACGCCGCCGACTCTATCTTCCGTTGCAGTTCTATCCCGGCAAGAGTTCCTTCCCCGTACTCTCTTTCGCCCACGTTTATAAGTAAAGCCGAGTTCGCGTTTACGCCGTCGCGGGCGTAATTACTCATGCCGTTTACGCAGATTCTTTTTTCTTCGCTCGAAGCGTTTACGACAGTGCCGCCGGGACACATGCAAAAACTGTAAAGGCTGTTTCCGTCGGATAATCTTACCGCCGTTTTGTAATCGGCGGGCGGCAGAATATCTCTCTTTCTGCCGTATTGCGAAAAATCAATATCTTCCTGTAAATGCTCTATACGTACTCCCATACTGAATATTTTGGGAGCCATAACCACGCCTTTACCGTACAGCGTATAAAATGTATCCCTTGCCGAATGTCCTATGCAAAGATAAATTCTGTCGCCGTGAAAATCTCCCTTGGTAGTCCTTACGCCGCCTATCTTTCCGTCGGTAAAAATAAAGTCGGTCACTTTCGTGTTGAAATAAAATTCCCCGCCTTTACTTATTATTTTTTCCCTTAAAGATTTAACCACCGTTTCCAGTTTGTCGGTACCGACGTGGGGTTTGTTAAGATAAAGTACATCTTCGGGAGCTCCGTTGTCGACGAATTCTTTAAGCACTGCGGGAACGTAAACGCTGTTTATTCCCGTATTGAGTTTTCCGTCGGAGAAAGTCCCCGCGCCCCCTTCGCCGAACTGGATATTGCTTTCGGTATCCAGGATAAGGTCGGAATTGAAGACGGCTACTTTTTTCTTCCGTTCTTCCACCCTGTCGCCCCTTTCGAAAATTATGGGTTTTGCTCCCATTTCCGCAAGGGTAAGCGCGGCGAAAAGTCCGCACGGTCCCGCCCCTATTACTATCGGGCGGCTGCCTTCGTACCGTAAATCCGCCGTTATATCGGACAGGTAATTACGTTGCCGTTCGTAAACGGTTCCGCCGTTTTTAAGAGCTTTATCCGTCTGCGAAGTTTCCGCGGCGACGGTGTAGGTATAAAAAATTTTCTTTTTATCCCTTGCGTCGAGAGACTTTTTCAGTATCTCCAAGTCATCGATTTTTACTTTTAGTTTGTTTGCGACGGCTTGTTTTATCGTTTCTTTGTCTTCGCCTTTTTCGGGCGGTATATTTACGCTCGTTTTTATCGTAGTCATACGCTTTCTCCTACGATAATCCCCGTAAGAAACGCCCAATGCAGGTTATATCCGCCGCATCGTCCGTCCACGTCGAGGACTTCTCCGCAGGCGTACAAGCCTTTTACTATCTTACTTTCGCATTTCTCGGTAAAATCTTTAGTGTCTATTCCGCCGCGGGTGACCTGCGCGTTTTGTTTGTCGCCTAAACTTACGTTATTTACGATAAAATCTTTTATACACCTTTCCACCGATATTTTTTTGTCGGCGGCTTGTTTTTCCACTGCGGCAAGCACCGCTTTTTGCAAAAGTCCGTCTTTTTGCATGGTTTTAAGTTGTTCTACCGTGTATTCTACGGCAAGGTCCACGCTTACGTCGTTTCTTTTATCCGGTGAAACGTATCGGGATATAGCCATACTTACAATGCCGCTTATTCCGTTGTCCTTAAAAAGAAGTTCTCCGTACTCGGAATATACCCTTTTCCCGTCGGTAAAGAGCGTAACGCGAGCTTTGACCCTTATTCCCGCGAGCTGTTTTACGTATTTTACGTCGCTTTTCAACGCCGACAATACAGGGTAAACTTCCGTCTTTTTATGTCCGAACTTTTCAAGTAAATCGTACGAGCCTATTCCGCCCGCCGTTATTCCGCCCGTGCATACTGCTACGTTTTTCGCCTTTTTACCGTTCACGGTAAACACGCCGTTACTATATTCTACGTCGTCTGTCTTACAGTCGGTGACTATATCGTCTTCCACGCTCTTTCTTAAAAGGTTAAGAACGGTGCTTGCACTCTCGCTGTAAGGATAAATTCTTCCTTCGTCTGTTCTCGTAGTAAGTCCTATCGACTTGAAAAAATCGTATACTTTATCGTTATACGGCAAAAACTTTTCTACGAAATCGTTATTGTAATCTTCTCTTTGCACGCTTTCGTTGGAAACGTTGCATTTTCCGTTTCCCGCGACGAGAATTTTCCGACCGACCTTTTTCCCCGCGTCGAAAATAAGAATTTTTTTATTGCGTTTTTTCGCTACGTTGGCTAAGGCGAGTCCGCTCGCTCCGCCGCCGATAATTATTAAATCGTACATACGAATTATTATACATTAAAAAGCCATATCTTACAAGTATGATAGAGTGTGTATATGAAATTTCATTCATATAAATAGCTGCGTATATGAAAACTTAAATAATCCCCTGTCTTCATATAAGTATCCCTTTATATGAACTTTCGTTACCCATTCGCGGCGATTTTCGACAAAATCGGCTCTTTTATAAAAAATCTCCGACGGTGGGAGAACCGTCGGAGTATATATCATTGCGTACGCGTATAAATGGGAACAGATTACTTTTAGGATGAAATAACGCGCACGTAGATTTTCGTTTTTAAGAAACGGCAGTTTAGCAGCTTACTCCGAACGCGTCGGAAAAACTTATTCCCGCGCGATGGAAGTATGCGCTCAGTCTTGCGAATACGCTTCTTATCTTTTCTTCGTCGCCGACTTCGACGTATTCTACGCCGTTTCTTTCGGCTACGTTCCTTACCTTATCGCAGAATTCTCCGTCTTTACCGAAAGTCTGCATAACGTAAATTCTTGCCGTGCGATGCTCCGCTTTTATCTTTTTCAGAAGTTCGGAATACGCAGCAAAGGTTTTTGCAGAGTCGTCGTCGTCTTCACCTAAAGATACGAGTATAATGGCTGGATCGAGATTTTTAAGACAGTCGTTCACGGCTTCCACCGCTTCGGATATTTTCATACCTTCGATACTTCTGTTGTATACGGCGTAATCGGTGATATGCCCTTGTATAAGTTCGTAAAAAGGAAAGTTATATAAATAGGTCGAACCGAATACCGCTACTTCGTTTTTTAACGCAACGTCGTTAATAATCGTGTACTTTTTAGCTTTTTCCTTAACATCCTTTAACATAATGCTCTTCTCCTTTATGAAAACTTGCTACTTTTTCTTCGATCTCTTGTTTGGCTTTTTTGTTATCGTTTATTTTGTTGATTACGCTTATTATAAAATCCGCGGTGACTATTACGAGATTAAACACATACAGCCACAAAACGTATCCCGTGTTGCCGCCGACGATTTTGCTCGCAATACCGCAAATATAACCGATAATTATTACAATGGTGAAAACAAGGCTCTTGCCTTTGCTGCTTCTGGCCTTAATGCTCTTCACGACCGATATGGGCCACGAAATCCCGAAACAAACTAACATAAGTACTTCGAATATTTCTTTCATTTTTCTTTCTTCTTTCTTCCTCCGTGTTCGCTTACAGTATACTCTTGACAATTCATAATGTATAATATATATTATTTATGAAAACGATAACTTTGAGGAATATATTATGGAACTGTCCGAACTTAAATATTTTTACGAAGTGGCGAAGACCGAACACCTTACGAAAGCCGCCGATACTTTGCACATATCGCAACCTGCGTTGACGAAAACCATAAAAAACCTGGAAGACGAGTTGGGCGTAAAGCTGTTTTATAAGGACGGAAGACGGATAAGGCTCAACGAATACGGACGTTTTCTAAAAGAAAAGTTAGAACCTATATTGAAAGAAATCGACTTACTCCCCGCTTCGATAGAAAAACTAATCGACCTGTCGCAAAACGTAATCGTAGTAAACGTCCTTGCCGCATCCACCCTTATCACCGATATAATTATCGAATTCAAAAAGGACAATCCCGACGTGGTGTTCAGAATGTTACAGAAAGAATCGGAAAAAAACTACGATATCTTAATCACGACCAACGCTACCGTACCCGATAATCCCGTCCATATAAAGACCCGCGGAATAATCGAAGAAAAAATTTACGTCGCCGCCCCGAAAAGCTCCGAACTTGCCGAGCGGAATTCCGTCCGTCTGTCGGAACTTGCCGGGCACGACTTTATCGCATTGTCCGGGTCTCGCAGATTCCGTCCCCTTTGCGACGCCTATTGCGAATATGCCGGATTCACGCCGCAAGTAGTATTCGAAAGCGACTCCCTTATCGCCGTCAAGAACCTTATTTCGGCAGGTATCGGCGTAGCTTTCTGGCCGGAATTTTCGTGGGGAAAAATAGACGGACACAATATAAAACTTCTCGAAATCGACAAGCCCGTCTGCCAGAGAGAAATTATAGCGTACCTTAGCGATAAAGAGAATAAAGACTCCGTGGCGGAAAAGTTCTTCGTTTTCTTAATGAAAAAATTGTCCGAACGACAAGCTAAAATGTCGCCCGGCTTACGGAACGAAAATTAGATTAAGGATATAAAAAATCGTCCGCCTTTCGACGGACGATTCGTTTTTATGGTAACTGACTTTATTCTTCCACTCTGATAAGAGAATCCACGCTCTGCACGCAAGAAAGTTTTTCTATTTTTTCAAGGGCTTTGTTTATATTGTTTTCGCCGGTTTTATGGATAAGTAAAATTATTTTCGCCACGCCGTCTTCCGATTCCTGTATCATAGTGTTGATACTGACTTTGTTGGCGGCGAATACGCCCGCGATTTTCGCAAGCACGCCCGTTTCGTCGTCCACGCTCATTCTTATATAGTAATCGCAGAAAAAGTCCTTGGCAAAGTTCTTGTCCGACACGTCGTTACTGTTCTTAAATGGCATATATTTGTGCTTTTTCTGCTGAGAAGCGAACACTATATCGCTGACTATCGCGCTGCCCGTCGGCAAATCGCCCGCTCCGCGACCGTACAGCATAATATCGCCCACATTGTCGCCGACGATGTGAACGGCGTTAAAACTGCCCTTTACCGAAGCCAACGGGTGCGTATCGGGAATAAACGCGGGATGAACGCGCGCTTCTATCTTGCCGTTGACTCTCTTCGCTATGGCAAGAAGTTTCAGCGTGTACCCGAAACGCTTACCGTAGGCTATGTCTTCTTTGCTTATTCTCGAAATACCTTCTCTGTAAATCTTGTCCACGGGTACTTTGGTGTGGAACGCAAGGCTCGAAAGAATGGATAATTTATAAGTGCTGTCGAAGCCGTCCACATCCGCGCTGGGGTTGGCTTCGGCGTAGCCCAAACGCTGGGCTTCTTTGAGTACGTCTTCGTATTCCTGCCCTTCGTCCGCCATTTTCGACAAAATAAAGTTGGTCGTGCCGTTGACTATTCCCATAAGGGATTCTATGTTGTTGCCTTGCATGCTTTCCGTAAGGGTTCTTATTACGGGAACTCCCCCTACGCAGCTCGCTTCGAAATATAAACCCGCTTTGCCTTTCTTCGCGGCGTCTTCGAGTTCTCCCCAATGTTTGCTGAACAGTTCTTTATTAGCGGTTACGATACTTTTTCCCGCAAGCAGGCACTTAATAAGAAAGGTCTTCGCAGGCTCTATCCCGCCGAAAAATTCCGCCACTATCGACACGTCTTTATCGTTGACCACCTTGTCGATATCCGTGCCTACGATATTCATATCTACGCCCAACGCTTCCGCTTTGGCTCTGTCGCGTTCAATAATATGCCTTACTTCGATGTCCACGCCGTCGTTTTTCATAATACTGTCGTGGTTAGCTTTCAGTATGCGGTAAGTTCCGCCCCCTACCGTGCCTAACCCCAACAAGGCTACTCCTACTTTTTTCATTTCCGGTTCTCCTTAACGTTATCGTTATACAGCAAACGTAATCCTTTCAGCGACAAAGCTCTGTCCACGACGTCTATCATATTTTCGTCGTTCTGCGTGACGAGCTGACTCATACCGCCCGTAGCTATTACCTTTGCGTTCTCAAAACCTTTCTCCCCTTTCATTTTCTTCAAAATGTACTCTACTAATCCGGTAAACCCGTAAATTATGCCCGCTTGCATGTTCTCAACGGTGTTTTTACCTATTACGCAGTCGGGTTTTACCAATTCTATTCTCGGCAATTTCGCCGCCGTGTTGACAAGGCTTTCCGTACTCGATTTGATACCCGGCGCAATAAGTCCGCCCACGAACACCCCGTCGGCGTTCACCGCCCCGAACGTGGTAGCCGTGCCGAAATCGACGGTAATTACCGGTCCGCCGTAAATTTTATAGGCGGCGACGGCGTTTACTATCCTGTCGCTTCCCAATTCGCTGCCGTTGTAGTCTATCTTCATTCCGCACAAGTTTATATGAGAACTTACGAATATTGCTTTCTTCTTCATATAATAGGAACACATATGTTCCAGCGTGTAATTGATGCTCGGCGCAACCGAACTTATTATTATCCCGTCCACTTCCGAAAACGACCTGCCGCTCTGCTTCAATAAGTCGAACAAAACCATTCCGAACTCGTCCGCCGTACGCTTCCCGTCGGTGGCTATACGCCAAGTCGATACCGTCTTGCTCTCGTTTGCAAGTCCGATTTTTATGTTAGTGTTACCTACGTCCATTAAAAGTATCATCAGAACCTCATTTATCTAAAATTTTACCATAACGCAGAGTTTTACGCAAGAGAAAAGAATTTACCCCGTCGTTGCCGACGGGGTATATATTAGTAAATCAGCTATTTTGACGATTTAATTCTTCGATTAACTTATCCCTGTTCCAAAGAATAACGTTGTTGTCTTTCGCAAGGCGTATCGCCGACGGTTGGAAATAAGAATTCGTAATTACCATCGCTTTGTCGAGTCCGTAATGGTTTATTCCCGTCACGGCTTCCTGCACGGCGGCGTTCGGAACTTTATCGTTATAACATTTAGTTTGTATACCTACTTTGGAAAACTCGCTTTTAATTATTACGTCAATACCGTAATCGCCCGAACTTGGCGTAAGTTCAACTTCATAACCGCGGTTTTCGAAAAATTCAGCTATAAATATCTCGAAATCTCTTCCGTCCATATAGTCTATGTCTTTTATTGTGATGCTGTGTTCTTCGTCTTGCAACGTATCGTCATCATCCGTATCTTCTACAACTTCTTTTTCAACGACTGGTTTTTCAATTCCGAAAAGTTTACGCTTTAATTTTTCCTCATCTTTTTGCTTATACAATAATCGTGCTTGTGCAAGTAACCTATATTTCATTACGTTCATCGCAATAAACTCGTCCGTTTTCTGCAAATAATAGCACGTTATAAGCACTATATCAAAATCATCTTCGTCGCAATTCTCTACGTATTCTTCAATAGTTTCATAGCCGTAACGAGCTCTATACTTTTTGCAATATCTTTCTATCAGACCCTCTCGTATACAAGCGTAGGTAATCATGCCGTAATTGCTATTTTCGTCAAGTTCATTAGTCGCCTTTATCCTTTCTTGCAACTCATTAGAAAACATTAAAACAATGTCTTTTATAGCAGGATTTTGCGTTGCCGTTTTGAATCCGTCAGCAGTCATCATAGCGCGCACAGCGTCATTTTCTGCCGGCACTTGATAAATGTACTTAACAATATTATATATATCACCGTACTCGCTCAACATATCAAAATACCTTTTCAGAATTTTTTCGAAATCTTTTGCCAATTTCTTTCCTGCAATTATTGAAGCATTTTTTTGCTCGATTGCTGCTTGCTTTTTTGCTTGTATTTCGGCTTGTCTGCGTTGTTCAGCTATGCGTTCTTCTTCCATTCGCTGTTTTTTTAACAATTCTTTTTGTCTAATTCTTTCTTGGGCAATTTCCTTAGAACGTTCCCTTTCTTCTGAATTTATTTTACGTTCCAACAGAGCCGATATTAAACATACCCATAGAAACAATATAACAGAAACTATTGGATAAACAGCATTATCAGTAATTGTAGCAATTACAAAAGAAACAAATAAATTTACCAATGAAACACATATAAATATCACTAATATATTTTGCTTTCTATTTTTCTTCACCTGCACCCTCTCATTTGTATTCATTATTAGGTATATAATACTATATAAATAATTTTATAGCAATACACTTTATGCGACAGGTCAATAATTGCTATCTATTTTACTTACATGAAAATATTTACAGTATTAAAAAAGCACCCGAAATTATCGAGTGCTTTTGATTTGTCGTTAAACCGTTAATTAGTCAACAAGTTCGAGAATACAAGTGGAAGCGTCGTCGCCGCGGCGGTTTCCGGTCTTTATTATGCGGGTATATCCGCCCTTCTGACCTTTTTCTTCCGCTCTCTTATCGTACTTGGGAGCGTATTCTCCGAAGATTTTTTCGATAAGGGGATGGTTGATGTCGGCGGTTCTTTCACGGAAAGTTTCTTTGCTTTCCTTAGCTATCTTCTGTTCCTGCAAGTCGGGAAGCATAGCCATAAGACGTCTGCGCGCGTTCAACTTCGTAGGTCCGTCGTTGGTGAATTCTACTTCTATCTTTTCGTTCTTCTGATTTAATTTGGTTTTGGTTACTTTTACGGTATCCTGATAAGAATTGATAGCGAGAGTAATCATTTTTTCCGCTACTTTTCTTACTTCCTTAGCTCTTTCAACCGTAGTTTCGATTCTGCCATTCCAAAGGAGCTGAGCCGCTTGCGAATAAACAAGCTCTACTCTCTGGTCGGTTCTCTTACCTAATTTGCGATTTTGTGCCATTTATATCTTTCTCCTTACTCGTCTTTATTATAGAGTCCCAATCCGAAACTCTCCAGCTTCTTGATAACTTCATCCAAGGACTTTCTGCCGAGGTTTCTTACCTTCAACATATCTTCCTCGCTTCTCTTTACCAAATCTTCTACCGTGAATATACCCGCGCGCTTCAAGCAGTTCAAAGGACGGACGGAAAGGTCCAGTTCTTCTATGCTCATGTACAACGCCTTTTGCTGTTCATTGTCGTCCTTGTTGACCAAAATGTCTACGTCGTTCATTTCGTCTACGAGATTTATGAAGAGTTTAAGGTGGTCGTTCATTATTTTGGCGGCAAGACTTATTACCTTGCGGGGCGTCGTGGTAGCGTTGGTCTTGACGTTAATCGTCAGCTTGTCATAGTCGATGGACTGTTCTACACGGGTAGCCTCTACGGAGTAGCTGGCTGCAAGTACCGGCGAGAAGAGAGAGTCTATGGGAATGTATCCGATAGGCTTCTGAACCACGGGCTTGTTCTTCGGTCCGGAAACGTATCCGCGTCCGGTTCCGATAGTAAGCGTCATATCGAAAGTATAGCCGTCTTCCAAAGTGCAGATGAAAGCGTCGGGGTTCATTACTTCGATGTCGGACGGAAGGTCGATATCCGCCGCGGTAATAACTCCGCCGGTGGACTTAACGAGCTTAACGTCGGTGGGAACGAAGTTTTCTTCGTTGTGAACCTTTATCGCTACGTCTTTCAGGTTAAGGATGATTTCCGCTACGTCCTCTTTAACGCCGGGGACGGTGGAGAATTCATGCTTTACACCTTCGATTTGTATACCTATGATAGCTGCGCCGGGCAAATCCGTGCATAAAATTCTTCTCAGGCAATTACCAATTGTCGTACCATATCCTCTTTCCAAAGGTTCTACGACGAAATTCGCTTCGGAATTTTCGGTTATGATATTTTCCGTTATTTTAGGTTTTGTTATTTCCATCATTATGGCAATTCCTCCTACTATTTACCCTTATTTGGAGTACAACTCGACGATCATATGTTCAGCTATGGACATATCGATATCTTCACGAGTCGGCAAAGCGATGATGCTTCCGCTCAAAGTAGCGGGGTTGAATTCCAACCACTTCAGGCTGTTGCTGATTTTCGCGTTCTTCAATTCGGTGAAGAAGGGGATTTCCTGCTTGTTTTCCTTAACAGCGATTACGTCGCCGGCTTTAATAAGGTAGCTGGGGATGTTTACGCGTTTTCCGTTTACGGTGATGTGTCCGTGGTTGACGAGCTGTCTGGACTGCGCGCGGCTTACGCCTACGCCCATTCTGTAAACGACGTTATCGAGTCTTCTTTCCAAAAGAACGAGCATGTTTTCACCGGTAGCTCCACGCATTTTTTCTGCGAGTTCGTAGTATTTATGGAACTGCTTTTCGGTGAGATTGTATATTCTCTTAACTTTTTGTTTTTCACGAAGCTGAATGCTGTAAGGCGTGGGCTTCTTTCTGCTTGCGCCGTGAATTCCCGGCGGGGTCTGTCTCTTTATAAAAGTGCATTTTTCGGAGTAACATTTGTCACCCTTCAAAAACAACTTGCATCCCTCACGTCTGCAAAGACGGCAATCGGGTCCTGTATATTTAGCCATTTTCTACCTCCTAATTACAATCTTCTGCGCTTGGGCGGGCGGCAACCGTTGTGAGGAATCGGGCTTACGTCTTTAATCATGGTGATGTCGACTTCGCAAGCCTGGATAGCTCTGATGGACGGTTCTCTTCCCTGTCCGGTACCTTTGATATAAACCTCTACCTTCCTTACGCCGTGCATTTTAGCTTCGTTGACGGCTTTTTCGGTAGCCTGGGTTGCTGCAAACGCAGTCTCTTTACGAGAGCCTTTAAGTCCGAGTACGCCCGCGCTCGCCCAGCTAATCGTGTTGCCGACCATATCGGTTACGGTAACGATGGTGTTGTTGTGGGTGGTATGTACGTGTACCTGACCTTTCTCGATACGTTTTAAGTCTTTTCTTTTCTTAATGGTTGATTTTCTTACGGCCATTTCTTATTCCCTCCTATTACTTCTTGGAGCGGCTGACAGCACGCTTCGGTCCCTTGCGGGTACGAGCGTTTTGTTTGGTTCTCTGTCCTCTTACGGGGAGACCCTTTCTATGTCTTACGCCTCTGTAACAGCCGATATCTTTCAGCCTTTTGATGTCCATCATTACATCTCTGCGCAAGTCGCCTTCGACGTGCACGTGGTTTTCGATGTAATCACGGATTCTTGCAATCTGATCTTCGCTCAAGTCCTTAACTCTGGTGTCGGGATTGACGTCGGTTTCCGCCAATATTTTGTTGGACGTAACTCTGCCGATACCGTAGATATAGGTCAAACCGATTTCGATTCTCTTATCACGGGGCAGGTCAATACCAGC
>DJPE01000019.1 GCA_002439705.1 Christensenella sp. UBA6420 | reverse complement strand
TTTACTTTCCGTTCAGTTGTTAAGGTACGTTTTCGCTGCCTTCCTGCGACAGCTTCATTATGATAATACAACTTATTTAATAAGTCAACTAAATTTTTCTATTTTTCTAAAAAAAATTTTTAATTGTATCCGCTTTTTTACAAACTACTACATATTGTGGTATGAGTCGACACGATACGCACAAGACCGTAAATAGTTTAATTTTTTAATACGTAAAAATTATTTTCGCCGACTACGACGGCATTACGTCGTACACTTTCACGTAGTCGACCAGGAAGTCCACGGAAGAATATTTTTCGGCAAACCTGTATTCGCTTCCGCCCAAAAGCGCGACCGAGACTGCCCACGGCGTTTCTCCTATTTCCCCGTCAGCGCCGCCGATTTCGCACGAGAGAAAAAGGAAACTGTCCTTATTCGAAATTTTCACGTCGGCGGTCTTTATTTCGTAATGCAAAATTCCGTCGACGTAAAACCTGTAATAACTTTCCTGCCAGTCGAGTCCGAACAAGTGAAATTCGCCGTCGTATATATCGCTTACTCCGCTGCTTATATTTTCTTTCTTTATATAATTGGGTCCGCTCGTCGCAAGTGCGTTGCTTGTGACGTAATCTCCGATATGGATTGCCGATTGAAAAGTAGGTTCTTTCGTGCCGTAAAAAGGCGATTCGAATATATCGATTTCGGTTCCGCTTATATCGGGGTCTTTTGAACGAGACCCCATTTCGTCGCAAAAAATCCAGAACGCCGACCAGATACCGGGCGCTTGCGGAACTTTACAACGGGTTTCGTAATATCCGTAGTGCATTTCCAACTTGTTATCGCTGTCGATAGCTCCCGTATACGCGACGCCGTCCCTTATTTCGGTACGGATTACCAGATTGCCGTTCTCGGTGAATACCTGTCCCTTATCCCAAAATCCGCCCCTGCGAATTCCGTCTTCGGGTCCCCAACCTTCGTCGGTTTCCGTTTTCGCGGTGTACACGTTCCAAACTTCCGTATTAAGCGAGTCGAAATCGTCGAAAAAAAGTAACTTCGCCCCGTTGTCTTCCTTCTCTTCGCCGTCGCATGCGGAAAAAACGAAAATACTCGTCGTAACGATAAAGACCGCAAGGATGAACAAAGCCAAAGATTTACGTTTCATTTTTTCTCTCCGTGAAAATTCGTTAAATTAAGTCTACAATACAAAATGCGTTTCGTCAATATCCGTTCCGCACCGTTTAGCACTGTTTATATTATTGTTATTATTCTATATATAATATATTGAATATAAAAAAAAGCCCGCGTCGTAAAACGCAGGCCTTTTCGATAAACTAAGGTTACGATTTTAATCTAATCCAAAACGGCGTCCACAAACTCTTCGGGGTTAAAGGGCAGTAAGTCGTCTATCTTTTCTCCTACTCCCACGTAGACTACGGGCATTTCGTATTCTGCGGCAATCGCCATAACCACGCCGCCTTTCGCAGTTCCGTCAAGTTTCGTAAGAATGATGCCGTCTATATCTATGGCTTCGTCGAAAATCTCAACTTGCGCTATCGCGTTCTGTCCCGTCGTTGCGTCGAGAACGATATAGTTCCTTTGGTCGCAGTCGGGAAGTTCCCGTTCTATAACCCTGTTGATTTTCTTCAACTCTTCCATAAGGTTCTTTTTATTGTGAAGTCTGCCCGCCGTGTCCACTAAAATAACGTCGGTGTTCTTTGCTTTCTGGCTCGCTATCGCGTCGAAAACGACCGCTGCGGGGTCGCTGCCTTCGGAATGTTTGATTATTCTTACGCCCGCTCTTTCCGCCCAGACTTCCAACTGTTCGCTCGCCGCCGCGCGGAAAGTGTCCGCCGCCGCAATAACCACGGACTTACCGATACTTTTGAAGTAGTTGGCGAGTTTTCCTACCGCGGTAGTCTTGCCTACGCCGTTTATCCCCGCCACAAGAATGACGAGCGGATAAGTGTATTCGGGAATTTCAAAGTCTATGCTCTGCACGAGAATATCTTTAAGTTCCTTTTTCGCTTTTTCGGGCGAAGTGATTTTCTTTTCGAACAGCACCTGTTTAAGGTCTTCTATTATCTGCTCGGTCGCGGTGACGCCCATATCGGAAGTAATGAGAGCGGTCTCCAACTCTTCGTAGAATTCGTCGTTCAGTTCCTTAGCTTTGAACGCTTCGAAAATCTTTTTCGATATGCTCTCCTTGGTCTTCTTTAATCCCTGTTTTATTTTATCGAAAAAACCCATCTATTACTCCTTTGCCATTTTAAGGGCGTCGCTTAACTTAACCGAGAAGAACTTGGATACGCCTTTTTCCTGCATCGTGATACCGTAAAGTTCGTCGGCAAGTTCCATAGTCGGTTTTCTGTGCGAAACTATAATAAACTGCGTCTTCTGCGAGAACTTTTTAAGATACTTGGCGTAGGTATCGGCGTTGTTATCGTCCAAAGGCGCGTCCACTTCGTCCAACACGCAGAACGGCATCGGATGAAGTTTTATTATCGCGAATATAAGGGCTATCGCCGTCATAGCTCTTTCGCCGCCGCTGAGCAGGTCTATATTCTGCAAGCGTTTTCCAGGCGGTTCGGCGGCTATAACGATACCCGCGTCGAGTACGCTCTGCCCCCTTTCTATATCGAGATCCAACATTCCGCGTCCGCCGTCGAAAAGTTCGGTAAAGACTTCGGCGAAATTGACTTTTATCTTCTCGAAACTTTCGCTGAAATTTGTTTCCATCTTGACGGTAAGGTCGCGTATCGTTTCTTCGAGCGACTCTTTCGCTTCGGTGATGTCGTCGAAGTGAATTTTCAGTTCTCCGTACTCCGCACTCATGGACGCAAGGTCTTCTATCGCCTTTTCGTTGATTTCGCCCATAGAGTTCAGATCCTTACGGAGCTGTTTAGCGAGCTGAACCCCTTTCGCGTCGTCGAAGTCGTGGTCTTTGAGTTCCAACGCGGCTTCGTAGTCCATTCCGTACTCTTCCTGAACTCTCTCTCCCGCAAGTTTTATATCGCTCTCTATCCTTTCGAGAGCCGCTTCGGCTTTCGCTTTGGTCGCGGAAAGGGAAGATATGACTTCACTGTTTTTCTGCTCGTTTCTTCGAAGCGTTTCCTGCTTTACCGTAAGTTCGGTCTTGAACGCTTCTATCTTCTCTATTTCTTTCTGAATTGCGACAAGCTCTTCGTTGTCCGCCATTTCGCTCGCGAGCCTTTCGAGTTCCGCCACGATTCTCGCTTCGTCGGTAGTAAGGATATTTATCTGCACGCCCGCGTCGAGAATTTCTCTGTTTAATCTCGTTATCGTTTCGGCTGATATGTCTATGCTTCTTTCTATGGAAGTAAGTTTTTCTTCCAGCTGCTTTCCGCTTGCGATTATTTCTATCCTTTCGGCGGAAATTGCGTTGCGTTTTTCTTCCTTTTGCCTTAAAGATACGGCGAGTTTATCGAGAAGGTCGTTCGTATTGACTCTTCTGCCCGAAGTGCTATCCATCTTCTTACTCTCTATGGAATAAAGATTTTCGTTGACGGCGATCTCGCTCTTCGCGTCGGAAATCAACTTTTTAAGGCGTTCGACTTCCCCGTTAAGACGCTCTTCTTCCCGTTGCATGTATTCTTTTTTCTGTTCGCAGACGGTGAGTTCTTTGTCGAGTTTCGATATTATGTTTTCGAGAACGCTGCTCGTATCTTCCATCTTTTGAAGTTCTTTTTTAGCTTCGGCAATGTCCTGCGCAAGAACTTCCATAATCTGTTTGTTGTTGGCGAGATTTCTCTTCGCGTCGGCAAGGTCGGCTTCGACGCTCATTATTCTCGAATCGGCTCCTTCTTTCCGTCCGCCGCTTACCGTACCGTTGACGGCGTAATGAGCCCCGTCGAGAGTGACTATCCTGAACGCGTTTCTGAACCGTCTCGACATTTCGATAGCGGTATCTTTCGTGTCCACTACGACTACTCTTCCCAATAAAGTTTCTATCGCGGGACGGAAACGACGGTCGTACTTAACCAAGTCCGCCGCAACGCCGAAACAGCCGTCTTCTTCCAACGCGTCGAGATATTCGTCTTCGAGCGGTCTCGGACGCATTGCCGTAAGGGGCATAAACGTTCCCCTGCCGCCCCTGTTGCTGTTAAGAAAATCTATAAGAAAACTCGTGTCTTTCTGATCTGCGGTAATCATATTGTTGATGTTCCCGCCGAGAGCGACTTCTATCGCTGTGGCAAACTTCGCCGGCGTAGAAATCGCGCTCCCCACTACTCCGAGAATTTTGTCCTTAATAAAGTCTTCTCTTCTGCTCATAAGGAACCTTACCGCAGCGTCGTACGACCCGTAACTGTTCTTGCTCGCTTCGAGATACTCTACCTTGCTGGTAAGTTTCGCAACGGTGTCCCTTAATTCGTTGTATCTGTCCACGGAATCTTCGTTCGCGGCGAATTTCTGACCGTACTGTTTGTCTATATCGAGTTTTATATCCTTCTTTTCCGCTCTGTCGGCGGTGAGTCTGTCGTATTCGGCTAAGGTGTCGGCAAGTCTTTTTCTGACGTCTTTCAGTTCCCTCGACTTGTCTTCTACGGAATTTACGTAGTCTTCGACGTTCTTTTCCATAAGGGCGATTTCGGTCTTAATTTTACTAAGACCGCCGTTTATCTGCCCCCACATATCCGCGCTGGAAAGGAGCATTTCGTTGGTTACGTCGATTTCTTTACGCTGTTTTTCGACGTCGGCTTCCGCTTCCTTTAATTTTTCCGCAATCTCTTCTTCTGCTTTCTTGTTTTCGACTATTTTTAATATGGTCTGTTGCTGTTCTTTCTGGTTGGCTTCTCTGCTCGCGGTATGGTTGAATACGGCGGCGTTCTTTTCGGCAACTTCCGCTTTAAGACGTTCAAGATTCTTTCTCGTGTTTTCGAGTTCCTGCGCCTTTAACTTGTTCTGTCCGTCCTTTTTGCTTAAAGCGATGCTAAGGTTAAGCTTTTCGTCGGTAAGACGTTTGTATTCGTCGTCGGACGTATGAACCTTTTCCTGAACGTAGGCGTACTCGTCGGCAAGGTCCGCTTGCTCTCTCTCTGCTTCCGCCAGACTTCTGTTCACCTTTTCGAGCCGCTGACTTACGGCGTTACGCTCTTCTTCGTTGTGTTCGGTAAGGTAAATAAAGTGGTTGACTTCGGCGATTTTCAGCCTTTCGCGGAGTTCTCTCGCGCGCAACGCTTCCTGCGACTGCTTTTCGAGCGGAGCCATTCTCGTTTCGTACACGTCCAATTTGTCCTTTATTCTCAAAAGATTGTCGTTGGTACGATCGAGCTTACGCTGACTTTCTATTCTTTTGGCTTTGTATTTGCTTATTCCCGCGGCTTCTTCGAATATCTGTCTTCTGTCTTCGGGCTTCGCCGAAAGAAAACCGTCTATCTTGCCCTGTCCGATTACCGAATATCCGTCCTTGCCGATACCGGTATCTCTGAACAAATCGAGAATATCTCTGAGTCGGGCTGTTTGGTTGTTTATATAATATTCGCTGTCGCCCGAACGGAACAGCTTACGTTTTATTATCACTTCGTCGGCGTCGAGAGCGTAGGTCCTGTCCGTGTTGTCGAAATAAAGCGACACTTCGCAGTATCCCAACGCTTTGCGGTTGGCGGTGCCGTTGAAGATAACTTCCTGCATGCTTTTACCGCGAAGATTTTTAGGACTCTGCTCTCCTAAAACCCACCTTATCGCGTCGCTTACGTTGCTTTTGCCGCAGCCGTTAGGACCGACGATACAGGTAACGCCGGAGTTGAATTCGAGAGTAAGTTTGTCGGCGAACGACTTAAATCCGTACGCTTCGAGCTTTTTCAGATTCATGTGGATATATTCCTTAGTATAATATTTTTAGATAGTATATCATTTGCTAAGAAAAAACGCAAGTTGAAAAGAAACTTTTTCAAGTAGTTACTTATTTTCTTTTCGGTGTGAAAAGAAAGATAACAAAGAAACACACAAGCCGC